>DATHTZ010000410.1:0-14254 GCA_035462675.1 Nitrospiraceae bacterium
GGGCGAGCCCGCTGGCCCAAGGCTCGTCGCAGCAGCGGATCGGCGATTGCAGCAGAAGCGCTCATGAGTACTGCGGGCGAGCTTCAGTCCATTTGCTTTCATCCATCACCCAGCCGTATCATTGCCCCCGTGCGAGTCCAGCTGAGCCATCCAGCCAGAACCATCGAAGTCAAAGGCCCCAAGAAGGTCAAGGAACTCTTGCGTGAGTTGAATCTCGTCGTCGAAGCGCATCTCGTGATCAAAGGCGACGATCTCGTCACCGAAGATGAGATGCTCTATGAGGGCGATCAGATTGAAATCCGACCCGTTATCTCCGGAGGCTAGTGTCAAATGGTGAATGTTCAATGTTAAATGGTGAATTACGGGACAGCCTTCTCCATTCAACATGTATCATTCAACATTTAACGTTGATTCGAAGATGAATTGCACCAAATGTAAGACCAAAGCGGTCATCGGCCTTCCGCGTCACAATGCAGCCTTTTGCAAGGGCTGCTTCAACGGCTTCGTCCACGATCAGGTGGCGCGGGCAATCAAGTCGGAATGGATGTTCGGGAAGGAAGACCGAATTCTCGTGGCGGTGTCAGGCGGGAAAGACAGTCTGGCGCTCTGGGACATTCTGCTCAAGCTCGGCTATCGCGCCGACGCGCTCTATGTGAACCTTGGCATCGGAGCCTACTCCGAGCAGTCACATGCCAAGGTGACGAAGTTCGCCGAGGCGGTCGCGATCTCATATGGAGCCACATTACACCTCCATACCGTCGAACAAGAAGCTGGAGCGGGAATCAAGGAACTGGCTCAGCTCATCCATCGCCCAACCTGCTCGACGTGCGGCACGATCAAACGCTACCAGTTCAATCGTGTGGCGATCGAACAGCAGTACGATGTGATGGCGACGGGACACAATCTCGATGACGAAGCAGCCCGGCTCCTGGGCAACGTGCTGCATTGGCAGGAGGAATATCTGGAGAAGCAGGGCCCGGCGTTGCCTGCCTCGGTGGAAGGGTTTGCCAAAAAGGTGAAACCTCTCTTCCGGCTCTCTGAACGAGAACTCGCGGCCTATGCGGTCTTGAACCGGATTGATTACATTGTCGAGGAATGCCCCATGGCGAAGGGCTCCAAGATGCTCCAGTACAAGGACGTCTTGAATCGTCTAGAGACCGAGTCTCCAGGGACGAAGCAGACGTTCTACTGGGGCTTTCTCGACAAGCAACGTAAGAAACAGCCAACGGCGACCGCCATGACGGAAAAAGACCGGGCCGTCCTCCACCCCTGCGCGTCGTGCAGTCAGCCCACCACCGCCGAGGTCTGCTCCTATTGCAAGATGATGGCGCGGGCCAAAGCCCATTCTCCCTCGTGAGTGTTCGATACCATCAACTTCTGACTACTGGGCTCGGTCTGCTGGCCGCCGTTCTCTGTCTGTCCCCTCAAATGGCTCGCGCCGACGAACCGATTTCCCATGCCACGATCGGTACACAGACTGTAGGACTTGCCGTTGGCCCTTTCTTTCCCATTCGTGTGACACCCGACCAATCCTCCAAGCTCTTCGGGGCAGCGGCGATACCGTCCTGGTCGATAACGATCACTGATCCCATCGGCCCCAACTGGTATCAGGGGCAAGTCTCGCTCGGCGTTGAGTTGCTGGCGTTCGGGACGTCCGAACCGCTGACCAGCTATGGAGTCGGAATCACGCCGAAACTGCAATACACCTTTGTCGGCCTCCACCGGCTCCGGCCTTATATCGAAGGTGGTGGAGGTCCGATATGGACAGATCTCGGTGGCCACGTGCCGGAACAGCCTGGGCAGTTCAACTTTGTCGCCTGGGGCGGAGCCGGAGTTGCATGGATATTGACACCCCAATGGGCACTGAACGTAGGCTATCGGTTCGTCCACATTTCCAATGGTGGGACGCGTACGCCAAATTCCGGTCTCAACTTCGGCCTCCCCTTTGCAGGACTTTCCTATTCCATCTTTTGATCACGTGTTCGGCCCTTGCAAAGCCTGTATCGACCCCGTAAGCTGCTTTCACGACTGTTGATCTTTTGTGTCTCGACGTTATCTCTGCTCCCATGGCGACCACACAACGCGACTACTATCAGATTCTTGGTCTTCCCAAGTCCGCCTCGGCGGACGATATCAAGAAGGCCTATCGCCGCCTCGCACGCCAGGTTCATCCCGATCTCCATAGCGGTTCCAAAAAATCCGAGATGGAAAAGAAGTTCAAGGAGTTGAACGCGGCGCACGAAGTCCTGGGCGATCCAGACAAACGGAAGAAATACGATCAATATGGAGCCAACTGGGAACAAGCCGAGGCCTACGAACAGGCGCGTCGACAGGCCGAGGCCCGCGGGGGGAGCGGCTCGGCGACTTCGTTTGGCGGAGAAGGCTTTTCCGATATCTTCGAGAATCTGTTCAAAGGGCGAGCCGGCAGTAGTCGTGGATTCGCCACGCAGGGCGAGGATCTTGAAACGGAGGTACAGCTGACGCTAGCCGAGGTGTTCACCGGCGTGACGAAGCGCGTGACCTTGCAAGAGCCAGTACCCTGCTCCACCTGCCACGGGAGCGGAACCTTTCGCGGACGCCCCTGTCCAATCTGCCAGGGACAGGGTGCAACGCTGCATCCTAATACGATCGAAGTCCGAATCCCCGCCGGGGTCCAGGACGGAACGAGGGTGCGCGTGGCCGGCAAGGGACAAGCCGGTGTCAATGGCGGAAAGCCCGGCGATTTGTACCTGCGCGTCGCAATCGCTCCGGACAATGTCTTTCGCCGACAGGGGAGTGACATTCATGTTTCTCTCCCTGTCTTCCCCTGGGAAGCGGCCTTAGGGGCCGATGTGATGGCTCCCACGCTGATGGAACCGGTCCGAGTAAAAGTTCCGCCGGGGAGTCGGGCTGACAGTAAGCTCCGATTGAAGGGCAAGGGGCTCCCCGCTGCGGCCGGTGGCCACGGCGACCTTTTTCTGACAATCCAGATCGTGATGCCGCCCTCTTCGACGAACGAGGAGCACAAACTCTACGACCAACTCAGAGCCATTGCGCATCCAGACCCGCGTGCCGAGCTGCTCGCCCAGGCCCAACGCCGATCACACCCCTAGCGCTCACTCATCCGACGGTCTCCGGTCCAAGAAACGGCAGAAGTGACTGCCGCCGGAGTACCCAAGCACGATAGTCCCATTTCGCCGTCGGCAGTGCCGATGTGGGCTCACCGAGTTGTGTTGTTGGCTTGCGTTGTCTTGATCGATCTGGCAAGCTACGTAACCGTGGCTCCCGGAGTCTTCGGCACCCAGCGAATGAATCCTCTGATGGAGAAAATTTTGTTCTGCGTGCGTGATGGGGCAGGCTGCATCCGCAGCACAACTCTTGTGCAATGGGATTGAGGGGCGAGCAGAGGTTATTGGGACGTTCGCCATGGTGGAGTCAGACGTCTTCATTCGGTTCAACCTAAGGAGGCAAGTATGAAGCAAGGAACACGCACCCTCGTGACGCTGGGCATCGCATCGGTATTCGCGTTGACCGTAGGGATGTCTACGGTCTCGGCCAATGAGCCAGGCTACGGCAAGGAGGGACATGGAAGCAGCGGGCATAGCTCGATGGGTGGCCATGGCGGGGGCATGATGCACAACAGCACCGGTCACCTCATCCGGCATCTACTCAAGCATGAAAAAGACATTGGGCTCACCGCGGAGCAGGTCACGAAACTCAAAGACATGCAGCTTAACCTAGACAAGACCCGTATCAAAACCGAGGCCGATATCCAGGTCGCGGAGCGCGAGTTGAAAGCCCTGACCGAGGATGAGAAATCCGATCTGGGAGCAATCGAAGCCAAGTTGAAGCAAAGCGGGGATCTGCAAGTCGGCTTACGCATCGTCTCCGTCAAAGCCCGTCGGGATGTATATGCCCTGTTGACTCCGGAGCAGCGCGCCAAGGAAAAGAGCGAGCATGAGAAAGTGATGCAGCAGCACAAGGATGCCGGCAAAGGTTATGGTAATCCTCACGGCAACCCTCATGGCGGTCCAATGAAAGACAATCCGCATAAGGGTGGCATGCTGCACGGCCTGCGCCTCCAACAAGCATGAGCGTGCGGTTGTACTATCCAAAATACGGCACGCAGGTCGTTCAACACTATTTTGTCCCCTAGGGCATACACCGCATACGCGGGCAGAGTACGTGGTGAGGTTCGAACAACTGCGCGCGAAACGAACGGGAACTTTCAGCCGCCTGTAAGAAGGATGTCATGCCGAAAGAGTTGAAGCTATTAAGCCGCGATTTGCTGGCCGGTCCTGATCGGGCACCGGCTCGCGCGATGTTGAAAGCAGTTGGATTCACCGACGAGGACTTGTCTCGCCCGATCATCGGCGTCGCCAACACCTGGATCGAAGTTATGCCCTGCAACTTCCACCTGCGCCGCTTGTCGGAGCGGGTGAAGGCCGGCATCAGGGCCGCGGGCGGCACTCCCATCGAGTACAACACCATCGCGGTGTCGGATGGCATTTCGATGGGGACTGAAGGGATGAAGGCTTCGTTGATCAGCCGGGAGGTGATTGCCGATTCGATCGAGCTCGTGGCCCGTGGGCACCTATTTGACGGTGTGGTGGCATTATCAGGCTGCGATAAAACCATTCCAGGCACCGTGATGGCCCTCGCTCGCCTGAATCTGCCGTCGGTAATGCTCTATGGCGGTTCGATCATGCCGGGCCAGTTCCAAGGCCATGACGTGACCATTCAAGACGTGTTCGAAGCGGTTGGGAAACATGCGTCAGGCACAATGACCAACGCCGAACTCAAAGATCTCGAAGACCATGCCTGCCCAGGCCCTGGCGCCTGCGGCGGTCAGTTCACAGCCAACACGATGGCGATCGCGTTCGAGTTCCTCGGCATCTCACCGATGGGACGGAACGGGGTGCCGGCCATGGATCAGCGGAAGGACGACGTGGCCTTCGAGTGCGGAAAGATGGTCATGGATCTACTACAGCGAGACGTGCGGCCCCGCCAAATCATCACGCGAAAATCGCTGGAAAATGCCATTGCCGCGGTCGCGACGACTGGAGGCTCGACCAATGCCGTGTTGCATCTGCTGGCCATCGCGCGCGAAGCCAACATTAAACTGAGCATCGACGACTTCGACAAGATCAATCGGAAGGTGCCGTTGCTTGCCGATCTGAAGCCAGGCGGGAGATTTACCGCCTCGGATCTCTATGCAGCTGGAGGGACCACGTTGGTTGCCAAACGGCTGCTCGATGCCGGCATGTTGCACGCGGCTCAACCGACCGTGACCGGTCGGACGATCGGAGAAGAAGCCAGGGACGCCAAGGAGACATTCGGCCAACAAGTTCTCAGACCCTTGTCGAATCCTATCAAGCAAACCGGTGGGCTGGTCATTTTACGGGGAAATCTGGCGCCCGAAGGCTGTGTCGTGAAGGTGGCAGGTCACTCGATCATGACGTTCCGCGGCCCAGCGAAGGTGTACGACAGGGAAGAGGATGCGTTCGTTGCCGTGCAATCCCACCAAATCAAAGAGGGCGATGTCGTGGTCATTCGGTATGAGGGTCCGTCCGGGGGGCCCGGTATGAGAGAAATGCTTGGGGTGACTGCGGCCATCGTCGGCGCTGGCTTGGGCGATTCCGTCGCACTGCTCACCGACGGCCGCTTCTCCGGCGCCACCCATGGGCTCATGGCCGGCCATGTCGCACCGGAAGCCATCAAAGGCGGTCCGATCGGCGCGGTGAAGACTGGCGACATGATTGTCTTCGATATTGCCAAACGGACGCTGACCGTGGAGCTGTCGCAGAAAGAGATCAACGCCCGGCTCAAGAAGGTCAAGCAACCACTACCACGCTACACCTCCGGTGTGATGGGCAAGTACGCGCGACACGTGTCTTCGGCCTCAGAAGGGGCCATTACGACGTAGCAGGACGCTGAAGAAGTCGCTCTTCTCACCCTCCCAACCTCGGCGCGTCGAGACGCGCCTTTTCCCAAGCGGCTTTCTCGATTCTATCTCTCCTTCATCCTGCCACGCATCGCTGACATCATGCTGTCGAGGTCGGCTTCCGCCATTGCACGATCGCTGACTAACCGGTCGAGGTTATAGGGGGAGTTGGAGCCGGCTGGGCCATATCCGGTTTCATCATCGGCTTGAGCAAAAGATCAGACGGAGGAGTTTAGCTTGGGGCTGAACTGACGGGATTGCTGGTTGATCGAACACGGATGCATGTGTCCGGCAGGCAACGACGTTCCCCGTCCAGTTCGTACCCCCACGCCTTGTTCTCGCAACCATTGTGTAGCAACCCTCGACGTGAGCGGAGCTAGTCGCGCCGATAAAACTCCGCGATCATCTCGACAACGTAGGCCTGCTGCGCCTCTGTCAATTCAGGAAAGATTGGGAGAGACATCACCTCTTCGGCCGCCTGTTCTGACAGGGGGAAGGATCCATTCTGATGCCCTAAATTGCGATAACAATTTTGGAGGTGCATGGGGAGGGGATAGTACACTTCCGTGCCGACCCCCTTCTCTTTGAGGAAGGTGCGCAACTCGTCGCGCCTCGGTGCTCGAACAGTGAACTGATTGTAAACATGGAAATTGCCGGAACCCGTCGGTGGTAGCACGACGCGATCCGCAAGCTTCGTCTGAGCAAACAACTGCCGATACCGTTCGGCATTCCGGCGTCGCCCCTCGGTCCACTGGTCAAGATACTTCAGTTTGATCAGGAGCACGGCAGCCTGGAGCGCATCCAACCGGCTATTGATCCCTACCGCCTCGTGGAGATAGCGGACCTGGCTTCCGTGAACACGGAGCATGGCCATGGAGTCGGCAAGGGCTTTATCATTAGTCGTAACAAGGCCTCCATCTCCAAAGCCGCCCAAATTCTTACTGGGGAAAAAACTAAAACAGCCGGTATCACCAAGTACTCCGGCTCGCTTCCCCTGCTGTGCCGCTCCAATCGCTTGGCAGGCATCCTCAATGACGTACACCTTTTTCCGCTTTGCGATCTCATTGATCGCAGGCATGTCCGCACATTGCCCGAAGAGGTGAACGGGAATGATGGCTTTTGTGCGAGGCGTGATCGCCCGTTCAATGAGCCTCGGGTCGATATTAAACGTATCCGGCTGAATGTCCACAAACACCGGCCTCGCACCCAATCGCGAGACAGCTCCCGCAGTCGCAAAGAAGGTAAAGGGAATGGTGATAACCTCATCGCCGGCCTTCACTCCCATGGCCATGAGAGAGAGCAAGAGCGCATCGCTCCCGGAGGCGCAACCGATCGCATAGCGGCTGCCGATATACTGTGCCGTCGCCTCCTCGAAGGCCGAGACCCGAGGCCCAAGCACGAACCCCTGCTCGTCGCAGACAGCCTCCATAGCCGACAGCACTTCGGGCTTAATCGTTCGGTATTGTGCTTTAAGATCTAAGAGTGGGACATTCATGGAAACCCCGCTGGCATACAATCAACCGACAGTCTATGTGTTGAGGTGTGTAGCACGCTCTGGCGCATGAGGCAAGTCATCTTTTTGTATGTTGGCCACCAACCATTCATATCGATACTCCTGCTGACGCACAACTTCATAGCAGTCAAACTTCTTCGAGATCGACATTCCTTGTGACCCCATCGCCTTTGCTTCTTCAGAGTGATTCAACAGCCATAGGACCCTATCAGCAAGACCCTCAATATCCCCTGGATCTTTCAGAAACCCGTTCACACCGTCGATGACCACTTCTGCGGCACCATCAACACAGGTTCCGACAGTCGGCACCCCACAGCTAAGAGCTTCTAGATATACTCGAGGCAACCCTTCCCACCCGGAGGTGAGAAGAAAGACATCCAAGCATTTCATGATCTCAGGAACATCACGACGCCATCCCGTCAGTGTAATCGAATGCACCAAACTCAGGCGACGGATTTCCGCTTCAACAGCTTGGCGTAATTCGCCATCCCCTACCATAACAAAATGTGCATCCGACCGTTGCCGTAGAACGCGAACGGCCACACGAACAAAATCAAGCGGGGATTTCTGAGGCTTAAACGGAGCAACCATGCCGATCAATGGTCGCATAGGATCGAGCCCAAGACTCCGCCGTTTGTCGTCGCGATCGATCCGAACAGCCCGAATCGCATGCAAATCGATTCCCGGAGGCAGCATGGCGGATCGATCCTCTGTAAATAAGCCCAGGCCGATCCCTTGCCGTCTGTTCGCTTCCGAATCGGTGAATACCCACTGCGTAAAGGCTGACGACCATCTTTCCAACACAATCAAGAATCGCTTGAGGACGGGGTGTTGCGTGGGTGTAAACCCGAATCCATGAACGGAATGAACAATCACGGGAACCCCTGCCAGCCGCGCCGCCCAACGCCCAAGAATTCCTGCTTTGGAACTATGGGTATGGACGATCGTGGGGCGAATCCTGCGCAATAACCTTGTTAACGAAAAGAGGGCCTTCACATCTTGAACGGGACGGATTACGCGAACAAGCGAAGGGACTCTATAAAGCTCCGTACCCATAATGCGGGTCGCATCCGCATCGAGTCCACCTACTTCCCCCCCAATGATGAGGACCGGAAGAAATCTTGATCGATCGAGATGCGCCATTGTTCGCAGTGTGATTTTCTGAGCCCCACCCAGCTCAAGCTTAGTAATGATGTGACAAACTGTATGCACGCCATGTTCCTCAGGCTGATGCTTGATACCCGTATTGGGCTCTCAGACGCTCAGCGACCTGCTTTCCTTGCCCGATGGCATCTTCCATCGACGTATGTTCCCATCGCCCATAGCGACCGACAGAGTAAATTTCTCGGCGTTCAAGCTCGGCGAGGATGGCCGGTACTGCCTGCGCACGGTGATGATCGAAATAGACATAGGCATAGTGAAGATCTTTGACATCCGACACCACCAGCTCATCGTCCGAGCGAAGGATGCCGGCCTGTTCCAGGCCGGAGCGTACCCGACCGATCAACTGCTCCGCAGACTGGTGCTCAGTCGGTCTGTGCGACATCTCCACATACATCGAACTGCAGCCGGGACGCCCCAACGAAGGAGAAAAGTTCATGGGAAATCCGGCGCGGTAGAAGGGATACTCCACTTCAGGAAAGTAGATCCAATGCTTATCCGACACCTGCTCACGGCCAATTCCCAAATTAATATTGTAAACTGAGACCCAGCGTAACGCAGTCGCCGCGTCTTTCAATGGAGCGGGGAAATCGTGACAACGACGGACCAGCTCCGGAATCGGAATCGTGGAGACCAGCGACTCATATCGTTCCTCACTCGTTCCACCACGGGCATGGTCACGAAAAACAGCACGCCGGCGCTTCGTATCCACTTCCAGCAACTCCGCACCATGGGTGATACCGTCGATGCCGGGCACAAACGACTCTGGAAGCACTTTGATGCCGTCGTTCGCAGGATAGAGAAACGACGGGTTATAGCTGAATGCTTTGTCTTTGATACCCAAGGCGCCGTTGATCACATCCTTGAGCTCCGGTTTCGGCACCAGCCACGACACCCAATCCGACGTCAGTTCATCCAGCGAAACTTGCCAGAGTTTTTCATTGAACGGCACCATGAAATGTTTCGCCATGCCTTCGCCGAGATTATCGAGAATCCAGTGTTTGAACGATCGATTCTGAGGCGGAGGGCCGACTTGCTGATTCGTGAGCGTGGCGATAAATCCTATCAAACATTCCCGCACGACTTCGGGCGGAAGACCGAATGTATTGACCTGAAATGGATACTCCGTATAGGTCCTGTGGGAGTAGATAAACGATTGCCGGGCATGTTTCTGGAGTTTCCCTGCTAAGAGCTTTTCCACCAAGGCTTTGATTTCCGCCTGACGGAAATGGAGCAGATGGCCGGTGTAGTCGAAGGTAAATCCGTCCTTCTTGTACGAACGGCACAACCCACCGACCTCCTGCTCCCGCTCATAGAGTCGATAGGGAAGTCCGGATAGATGATAGGCCGCACTAAGACCGGCTAAACCGGCGCCGACGATGAGGATCATGCAGCCTTTGTTCCTCCGCGTTGTGAGGTTGCGGCAACTGCCTCCCCAGGGCGGTGAACATCCACCTTCTTCAACAACATCGTGACGAGCACGAGAGCGCCAACTGTCCCAGCGCAGAGTGCCCACCCAACTTCCAGCCTGACTGACAACATCGCGAGGCCGATCATTCCCACGACCGCCGTGGCTGCATAACTCGTGAGCACGATTTGCGGTACTGACAGCCCCCAATGGCGCAGTCGAATTGCGATGTGATCAGGACTTCCCCACAAGATGGGCAATCCACGCCTATAACGAATGTACATCACAAAAAGGGTATCGAAAATCGGAATCCCGACGATAAACACAGGGGTGAGGAGCGAGAGGGGATGATCGCTGGGATATTTCCCAATCATCGCCATCGCCCCTAGCAATAGCCCGATAAGCATCGCGCCCGTATCGCCCATATAAATCCGCGCAGGATGCCAGTTGTACTTAAGAAATCCCAGTAGGCTTCCGATCAACGCGACGAGCATGCCGGCAATCGTTTGATCGCCTTGCAGCAACGCGACGACAAGCAAACAGCTTGCACTCACCGCGCCCACACCGGCGGAAAGGCCATCCATGATATCAAGCAGGTTGAAGGCGTTGATCAACCCCACCATCCAGAGGACCGTCAATGTGAGATCCAGCCAGTCCGGCAAGGCCGCTATCTCAATTCTGATGCCGCTCTTGATCAACACGAAGACAGCGAGGAGTTGTCCGGCAAGCTTTGTCCAAGGCGTCAGCACGCCAAAATCGTCGATCAGTCCGAGCATCACGACTATCGTTCCACCGAGAACGATTCCGAGCACATCGTGGCGAAACTCGAAGGTGAAGGCGACACTCATGAGAAAGGCGAGATAAATCGCGAGCCCGCCAAAATATGGGACCGGTTCCCGTTGATGCTTCAGACGACCATCCGGCGCATCCACGATGCCGTATTTCAGCGCTGCCTGTCTGGCAATTGGCACGCCATACAAAGAAAACAGGAAAGCCAGAGTGCAGGTTAATGAAAGCATAAACATCTAGTTGTGCCTACTCAACGGTTGCGCAACCGAATCGCCCACGTGAGATGAAATAGCATTGTCTGCCATCTCCTGATACTGCTTCGCCAAACGAGGTCCCCAGACACGCAATGAATAGCGATCTTCCACGGTTGTTCGCGCCGCCCGGCCCATTTGCTCACGAAGCGCCGCATCCTGGCAGAGCCGAGCAAGCCTGTCCCGCCAATCCTGTTCGGTGACAGCGAGATACCCTGTTTCTCCATCCGAAATAATCTCTCGGTTCACTCCTACTGGTGACGCCACCGTTGCCATCCCAACAGACATATACTGCAGCAGCTTCAGGGCGCATTTTCCTTTAGCCCACTCGGTATTCGGTAGCGGCATGATCCCGATATGACAATCTTGAAGTAGTTCCACTTCTTGCTCTAATCGCCAGGCTCTGAATTCGACCATAAGACCAGGCAACCGTGGAGGGCGAGAACAGACGACCCTGAATTTGATAAGCCCTTTATCCTGCATTTCCTTCAACACAGGAGCTACGATATCCAAGTATCCTAAATTATACGCTAGGCCAATCCACACGACCGTGATAGGGTTTTCAGTCTCGGCACCAATCCACCGCGCCCCCCTCTTCACCGGGATAAATCGCTGGGTGTCGACCACTGTTGGAACCACAAAGACCTGAGTTGCGTATCGTCT
Organism: Nitrospiraceae bacterium; assembly: GCA_035462675.1. Taxonomy (GTDB): domain Bacteria; phylum Nitrospirota; class Nitrospiria; order Nitrospirales; family Nitrospiraceae; genus Palsa-1315. The sequence goes on from DATHTZ010000410.1 coordinate 11,709, forward strand.
GGCATATTGCGCAAGCACTTCATTGCCCACAATCGCCCCCGACGCCATGGCCAACAGCGTGGGCATCTTCCATCGATGCCCACGCGTCAGATAGATAGCATCGTCGAACTCGATGATAAGCCGATAACCAAGCCTCGCTAAGAATCGTTCAGCAAGGGCAGGCATGTAGGGGAACAGTTGCCCTTCAATGACGACGAGGTCCACATCCCCGATGGTCAGGGCGTCCCAGGTCCTCCGTAGAAATCGGCCGACCACGTAGACCATTTTTGCCATCACTCGCAGAAAAGGCGAGGGAATTTCGATAATTTTCCAATAGGTTTCTTCGAACAATGGGCGGACAGTACACTCAATTCCGTGTTCCTTCAAAATCTGAAGATATTGGAATATTCTGTACCGACTGGTTGGCCCAACAGAGGTGGACTTAGAAAAGTAAATAATGGTTCTGTTTTCCCCTGGCGCACTATGCGTTGACCGCCTTTCACGGTGCTTTTTCAACATAGGTCGCTCTAGCAGGCTACGGAAAACGTTTTTCCGAGCCTCTCTTGAACCATCGATTCCGGCGTCCGGCATGACCTCAAACTCGCTCGAAAAGCGCATGTACTTCGAACGGAACAGGCATACGGCTCATACTCACGCATTTCACTTGCCCCGATAAATGTTGTGCTTTTATACGTTTCACCCAGTGAACAGGCATGTTTTACCGCAGCCCGCTAGGCACAGAGAAGCCGATGTTCCGTATTCGAGATGCTACGGCCACAAGTTACCTCATTGCACGTGAGGTTCAGGAGTCAGACCGATCTCTCATATTGAATCACATTTCTTCCAAGCAGCTTTGCCGGAACTTTATCGTCTGAAAAACGAGCACCTCTCATGCTAGGCATTACATGCGCGAACCGATAGCTCGACAATACTTTCATAATCATGGCACTCTCAGAGCAACTACGCCACAAGATCAAGACAATCCGCATTTTGCAGATCGCCAGCAGGGCGATGCTCCGTAAACGATTTTAACTTGCGCCGCACCACGGAACGTGCCGACGGTTTTGAGGCACTTTGCCGGGGACCTTGAGTGCATACTTCGTCTGTCGAAGTCGTGATCGCGTGAGGTGAGACGACTACGGATTCTCACAGAACCCCGACCCCTTCCACATCCAGGGCGACCCGTGAGTTGTCTATGTATGGTTGAGATTGTGGATCCTGGGCGCCCCGAAAGACCGATGGTTCCTTCGGCTGGTTAATTCAAACCGCATGAAACACACGGGTGGGTGGGGCGGCTTGTTCACAAAGCGCTCCCAAGCGCGCTTCAAAGACAGCCAGGAACACCTCCTGCTTGACGCCACACACAGCCGGAACCCGGTCATCATACTCGGCTACTGATGACGTCTCACCGGAATACGGCGACTTTTGCGGTCCCTTGTGAAAGGAGTGGCCGAAGAAGCGGTCGAAGTCCTTGGAAAGACAGATCACGCATGCGATTCGACAGGCCGAAATCGCCTCCCTTATCTGCTGCCTGTGTCTGCAACCTCACATCGAGCGATACCACGTTCTACCATGGAAAAAGAGATACACTCATCTGAGCATGAGCGTGGCTGCGACGGTTTCGGCAATTGGAAGAAGAAGACAGCCGGTTGAAACGGCTCGTGACGGATCTCTCTCCCTTGGCAAACATATGCTGTCAGAGGCTCTGTGAAAAACATCTAAGGCCAACCCGCCGTCGGGAACTCGCCCAGTGGTTTCAGGTGAAGTTTCTTGCAGCTCATGTTTTACGAAATAATCTCAATACATGAAGACACAACAAGTACACATTTTTCCATCGCCACATTTCAACCCTAGGGAAAGACCGAACTTTTAATCGTTGTTTAAACTCAGCGTATCTTCCAACATCTTCGAAATGACGGTGAATCAACTTGTATTCACTGTCCACTAATTCGCCGGGTTTGGAAATATTATTTTCATGCCATCGATAGGCAAAACCGAGATCGCGATAAAACGCCAACTTATACGTTTCATCTTTGAACATGCGCAGAAATAGTGTGTGATCCTCGATCATGAACCGTTCGTCGAACATAAACTGCTTGAGCACATCTGTTTTGAAAGTTGCACCTAAGCCCGGAATCCAATTGCCAACCAGCAAATTGTCATAGGTGCTGCCCACTAAAGGGCGTGGGTGTCTGCCACCGAACAAACCCATTTTCTTGCCCGCCTCATCTACGATGTGGCCATCACAATACACACACGCCACCTTGTCGGCAGATTTCTCGAGTTGACGGACCGCATTCTCTATTCGATGCGGCAGGTAATAATCGTCGGAGGCCACAAAGCTGATGTACTTGCCCCGCGCCAATCCAATACCTTCATTCAGCGTCCTAGCGAGGCCTTGGTTCTCTCGTGCAATTACGGTAAAGCCATGTTTTTCTGCTAAGGTGTCAATGATCTGTACCGACTGGTCTTTCGACCCATCGTCGATAACAATAAACTCTATGTTCCCATATGACTGGGAAACCACGCTCTCAATGGACTGGGACACATATCTTTCGTGATTATAT
>DATHTZ010000411.1:0-2006 GCA_035462675.1 Nitrospiraceae bacterium
CTGGATACCATGGTGGCGGACTATCTCCTCAATCCCAATCGCCGCGATCACCAGCTTGAAACCATCGCGTGGGAAGTGTTGAACCATCGGCTTGGGACCGGGCAAAAAACAAGCGCCACACCGCAATCCCTTTTCGACGAGGACACAGGATCGCGAGAGGAAGCCGCGGAGGCCGCCTCGGTGCTGGCCAAGCTTGCTCAGCCCATGACGGAACGACTGTCGGAACAGGGAAGCCTCACGCTCTTAACCGACGTGGAAATGCCGCTGGTGCCGGTATTGGCCGAGATCGAGCGGAATGGGTTCTTATTGGATGTTGAGGGCCTGCACGCCCTGAGCAAAGAATTGGAACGGGACCTCGACAAGATCATGGAGACCATTGCCATGGCGGCCGGCGGCGAGTTCAACATCAATTCGCCGAAGCAGCTTGCCACGGTGCTTTTCGAGAAGTTGGGACTCAAGCCGATCAGAAAAACCAAGACCGGTTACTCGACCGATGAAGACACCCTGACGCAGCTCGCCACACAGCACGAATTGCCCGCGCAGATTGTGAACTATCGGAGCCTCAGTAAACTCAAGTCCACCTATGTGGATGCACTACCAGAATTGGTGAATCCGGAGACCAAGCGGCTTCATACGTCGCTCAATCAGACCGTCGCGGCGACCGGACGGCTCTCCTCGACCGAGCCGAATCTGCAAAATATTCCGGTGAAGGGCGAGTACGGATTACGAATCCGAGAAGCCTTTATCGCGCCGACTGGCCACACCCTACTCTGCGCCGACTACAGCCAGATCGAGCCGCGCATCCTGGCGCACCTGTCGCAAGATCCGCGCTTGCTCGCCGTGTTTGCGAAGGGAGAGGACATCCACATGGCAACGGCCATGGAGATTTTCGGTCTGCCTTCCAGTCAGATCACGCGAGACATGCGGCGCGTGGCCAAGACCGTCGTCTTCGGTATTGTGTATGGGATCAGTCCGTTCGGCCTGGCCTCCAATATCGGCGTGTCGCAGGCGGAGGCCAAGAAGTATATTGAGACATTCTTTGAGAAGTTCTCGGCCGTGCGTGCGTTGATGGACCGGAATATCGAAGAAGGAAAAACGAAAGGCTACACAACGACCATTCTCGGTCGGCGGCGTCCGATTCCCGAGTTGCAGAGCGGCGATCCCGTGCAGCGTGGATTCGGCGAACGCGTGGCCGTGAACAGTCCGATCCAGGGCTCAGCCGCGGATCTCATCAAAGTGGCGATGATCGATGTGAACCGGAGGCTGTACCATGAGCTGCCGCATACGAAGATGATTCTCCAGGTTCACGACGAGTTAATCTTCGAAGTGCCGGAGAAGGAATTGGACGAAGCGAAGCACCTCGTGAAGACAGAGATGGAAGCGACGGGAGAAAAGCTGGGATTGTCGGTGCCTTTAAAGGTTGATCTAGGAACAGGGCATAATTGGAGAGTGGCGCATCCATAACACATACAACGTGAGGTGAGATATGCAGAACGTACGTCTTTCAGGGGCGTGGGTGATCGCAGGTGTCAGTCTTTGCGCGTTGGCGTTCCTGCTGTTCATGGGGCAGCCGTTCACAGCGAAGGCGCAAGAGTCGAAACGGATTCAGTACAAAATCGTCGAGGTCCTTCCTGACACCCAGAATATGCAAACCATGCTGAACGAGTTCGGATCGAACGGGTGGGAATTGGTGGCGGTCTCGATGGGGAATATGACGGAGCCGAGGTTGATCTTTAAAAAGTGAGAGAAGGGGATGGAGGCTGATGATCTTCTGTGCTCGCGCAACGCGCGGCCTGGGAAGGCCCTCGTTGGACGCGCGCAGTGGAAGATCAATCAGCCCCCATCCCTGAAGAGGTAACGAGCGAACTTGGAGGGATCAATTAGAGTGGACCAGTGGTCGTTCGACGGCCGCAGTCGGAATTCACCTCACTGACTCGTACGAGATGGGAGTAGGGGAGAGAAGGTCCTCGGTCGATGCGCGCAGTTGGGATCATCCCAGCCACCCC
>DATHTZ010000412.1:0-1708 GCA_035462675.1 Nitrospiraceae bacterium
CGGGCTTACTCCTTTGTTCTGTGGTAGGAACTTAGAGTAGCATGAGTGGCAACCTCCTTACTTTACTGCTCATCCGTCTACATTATTTGTGTCGGGTAGTGAAGCAACCATATGGACTTATCCCAGAAGGATAGCTGCCCACTGGAGAAGTGCCTTGCGTATCTCTCAACTCCTTCTTCGAGCAGTGACACTTGTTTACGTCCCAATCATTCCCCCAGGGATACTTCCGTCCGTCCGTTCCGCGCGCTGCCTTCTCCCACTCCGCCTCCGTCGCTAGGCGCTTGCCGGCCCAGGTGCAGTACGCCTTCGCATCCGCCCAATCTACATTGATAACGGGGCGGTTCTGGTGCCGGGATTTGTTCATGATGCTCCAGTCCGGCGGTGCTGCTTGGGACGTGGATTCCAAGAACTTCGCATATTGCCCTACCGACACCTGATACTTATCCATGAAAAAGGTCTCCACGTAGACGCGGTGCACCGGTTGTTCGTCTGCATCGCCCATCGCACTCCCCATGATGAACTCCCCCGCCGGCACCATCGCCATCGATCGCTCGTGATGCTCGACCGACGCCGTCTTCTCGTGATTTCCTGTGTGCCCCAGCTGAATTTTCGCGTGCAATTGGTCGTAGAGGGCCCGTTGTTCGTCGTCGAGCCCCAGCCTGTTTGCAAGATCCAGGGTGTCCTTGGCGTGGACGACCTGCTTGGGTGAGGCGTTCGGCTCGTTGATGGCCTGCTTCCCTTCGTCCAGCAGACGCCAGACTTTGGCTTTGCGCTCCCGTTGTCTGGCCAATCCAGCCACCGAGGATTTCGGATCAAGCTCCACCGAAGTTTCGTAATGGGTTTCCGCGCAGGCCCAGGCTTTCAGGCCTTGGCACGCCTCGCCGAGATAGAAGTGCGCCAGGGCATTCGCCGGGTATTGTTTGAGGTCGGCTTCATAGGCCGTGCGCGCCTCCTGGTATTTGTGTTGTTGCAGGAACTCGTAGCCCGCGGCAAATTTCTTGGAACGCTTATCATCGGGTACCGCGGCCATAGTCGAGTACGCATCGAACCCAAACAACGCGACGAGTGTAAGGATCGTTCTCATTACCCACCTCCTCGGCAGAAGAGACGATGGCATCATGCTTCTCCTATAGTCTGATAGGTGGGAAAACTATATACTTCGCGAATCAGAAACACAACCGCGCAGGGGAATGAGGGAGCGGTCAGGTGCCCTCATTGCTCGCAGAACGCGCACGATGAAATGGTGCTCGTCCGATGCGCGCAGTCGAGGGCAGCCTTGGCCACTCCCTGATAGAGAAGTAGCGATGCCCTCGTTGGCGCACGCAGTGAAGAGCAGTCTGATCACCCTGCCTGGGAGAATAACAGGGAGAGCACTGGAAGGAATCGTTCGGTCAGAAAACGAGAGGTCCTGCTGCAAGACCTGCCCCGAAATGCCGGTCGCTTTCAGGAATCCAACTCTTGGCAGATCACGCTCAGGGGGATGATGCTTCGTGGAATACAGGCAAAGCTCGCAGGGTCTACATTTATTGTCTCCTGCAATTTAGCTGCTTCCTTTGCGGTCTTGACCAATACCGCTTGAATCTTGTCAGGGAGTTCGAACTCATCGGGACAACGCCACTCACGTTCGTGAAGCCAGTTGGAATCCCATACAGAACGGTCTTTCGAGTATTGAAGCTTGACCACCCGCCACAGCTCCCTCTTAGGGATG
>DATHTZ010000413.1:0-1925 GCA_035462675.1 Nitrospiraceae bacterium
ACGGAAGAGGTGTTCCAAGAAGAGGACCGTGCATGGCTCCGTTCCCTCTTCACGCTCCATGCGGCCGTCATGGAAGCCAGCCGGTCGCTCGGAGTCGGTTCTCCCGACGACTTGGCCGCCTCACTGAACCGGGATCTCTCCAGCTCCTCGTTCCTCAACAGGCTGGAACGTCTGTTCTACTATGGTTTCTACGACCTCTCGCAGGTCCAACTTTCGTTCTTCGAAGCCGTGATCCGCGTCGCGCCGACGACGTTATACTTTCCTTTGCTAGACCGCCCGGCCTTCCTCTTCGCCCGCCAATTCTTTGAGCGCCATCTTCTTCCACTGGCAGACACCCACGAGGATCGTGGTGGAGAAGGGGAGGGAAGCACAAAGACGGAGCCAGTCGAACTCTCCGTCACGAACGTGATCGGGGTCGAAGAGGAGTTGGCGACGGTCTGCCGTGAAATCCTGACCTTGGTTGAAGTGAATGGCTATCGTTTCGACGAGATTGGAGTAGTGGCTCGCACGCTGGAACCCTACCAGACTCGGCTCCAATCGGTGTTCGACCATCATCTGGTGCCGTTCACGACAACGGCCGGTCGGCCACTCTCGCGCGAACCCCTGGTCAAGGCTCTCTTGCGCCTGGCATCGCTGCCACTCCATGACTTCGACCGTGCGGCCATGCTGGATGTGGTCACGTCGCCCTTCTATTCTGGCCTAGGTGCCGGCTCCGCCAAAGCGAATTTCCGCCCTGATGCCTGGCGGCACCTCGTCTCTACCTTGGGCATTACGAAAGGGGAGGCGGAATGGCGGCGTCTGGCAGATCCGGCCAGTTCGTCGATTCTTCGCGATGCAGAAGCGGAGCCTGACGAAGCTGATCAGGCAAGAGCCAGGACGTGCGACGCGGCCCAGCTCATATACTTGTGGGAGATCGTGTCGCAATTGATCCATGATTGCCGGGCTCTCCCTGCACAAGGATCAATTGGGGCCTTGACCGATGCGTTTCTTGCCCTGGTGAAATCTCATGTACATCTGCCTGAACTCTGGGATTCACCATCGACCGAGTCACTCGAATCGACCGATCCCACAAAGGTTGGCCTCCTGATCCGATCCACTCTGGCCATATTACAGCAACTGGACCCGCTGGGGAGAAATTTCTCCTGGGAAGACTGGGTCGAATTGTTCCGGCGGATCCTGGACGAGACCAGCATCCCTATCGAAGAGAACCGGCACCAGGGTGTTCAGGTGCTGGATGCGATGACTGCCCGCGGACGGACAGTTCGAGCGCTCTTTGTTCTTGGTATGAACGAAAAACTCTTTCCACGATATGTCCGTGAAGACCCATTTCTTCGTGACCGTCAACGCGTCGTACTGGAATCGACTCTGGGCTACAAGATCGATGAGAAACTGGCCGGGCATGAAGAGGAATTACTCTTGTTTGAACTCCTCAGCCGATCGGCAACCAATCGGCTGTATCTCTCATACCAACGAGCGGACGAAACTGGGCGGGTCATGGCGCCGTCCGGTTTCATCGTTATGGCAATGCGCGATCCACGATTCGTCGGAAAGCCCGAAGCCACAGTCCCGCGACGCCTGACTATACAAATCAGCGAACAGCCGTCGATTCAAGACCTGTTGCCGGTCGAGGATTTGGCCTTGGGTTGCCTGTTGCAGGGCCACGATGCGTCACCGATACTGGATGCGATGGGACACGATCGGCCCCTCTTCGAGCAGGGCCTCGCCACCTTGAACATCATCGAGCGAGAATCCCCCGAGCTTGGTCCATTCGACGGCATGGTCGGCGCTGAGGAACCGGCGGCAGTGGAACAGAGCTTCTCGCCGACAGCCTTGGAACGATATGCGACCTGTCCCTTCCAGTACTTCGCAGACAAAGTGCTTCGGTTGGAGCCGGTACGACGGCTCAAGGACGGCCACCTACCTCC
>DATHTZ010000414.1:0-2283 GCA_035462675.1 Nitrospiraceae bacterium
GTCCTGCGCAATGCTGCATCACGTCGCGAAAGCAGGTGTCGAGGGTGATGCTGAATAAGCCGGGACGAAGGCTTCTTTTCAAGCTGCGTGAGATGTGAAGTTTGTCGGGGAAGAGGATCGTCCTTGGGTCTGGCGACCACCATAAGATGGGCTGATCGTCGCTGTACCAAGGAAAGATGCCGTGGCGGTAGGCTTCGAGCAATCGCTCTGGCCGAAGGTCGCCGCCGACAGCGAGTAGTCCATCAGGGGTAGACAAATCAACGGGTGGGAAACGCAGATCAGACGGGTTTGCGCTGAGCTTGAACATGGGCGAGCAAAATACGCGACGCGACGAGAAAATGATACGTTCGTGGGATCTGGATCGTCACCCTTTCTTCTCTTCCGCTTGAGCCAGCAAAGGTTGGAAGATGGGATCTGCGTCCAGTACCGCCTTTAACGATTCTGCCCCGATGAAGAAGTTCCAGATGTCAGGAGTCTGTCCGGGAATTTCAGTAAACCATCGTTTGGCTTCCGTCAGTCGCTCTAAGATCGCTCGATTGTCTCGGTCCGGTGTGAACAGCAAACTGTAAGCTTTGGTGTATTCGGCCATGAATTTATCGAGCGGCAGGTCGGCGAGCGTAAGCGCCTCGTCGGCATCCTGATAGGCAGCCCGAATGTCTGAGTCGTCAAGGATGCGGTTCCAGGCCACTTTGTTGATGCGGGACCAGGCTAGTTGAAGCAGGGCTTCGGCTCTGCCGGCTCTTCGCTCAGCCGGGATGGCCTTGACCAGGGATTGATGGGTCTCGATCGAGGGTTCTTGATCGTTATTCCAGCGCAATGCCACACCTAGTCGAAATCGGTTATCGAGTTGCTCCGGCCGTACCTCGGCTAAGGTCCGCATGGCTGAGAGCATGCGGTACAGATAGTCGGCAGTCGTTGGTTTGTCGAACCCACCCATTTCCATTCCCAGTGACAGGTCCATGCGCACTGATTGGGAATAGATATTCCAGAAATGCTCGTTTACCACTAAAGCAAGAGCCGGATCCTTCACGGTGAGTTTATGGAATGGGATGGCCTCGCGCAGAACAACGGCATAGAGATGTTGGCTCAGGACGATGAGGGCCTCGACCTGATGAGGGTCGACGATGAGCACGCGGTTCAACATGGCCACGCGGTCGCGCAGGTCTGGAAAAGTGGCTGCGCGAGCTGCTGCAGCGGTCAAGAGCCCAGGGCTGTCCGTCGGCCCCCACCAGACCAACGAGTCGGGTAGGGCATGGCTGGTTTCGGTAACAAACGGAATCTGTTCCTGCCTGCCGCTGCCGAAGATGGAGCCGCTGGTGACGGGGAGGTTCACGACCGCCTGGTCGCCCGCGAAGCCGTGTTTCTTCAGCCCGGAAAGGACAACCCATTGAGTGGTAATTTCTTTTAATGCGCGTCTGGTCCGCTTAATCGTCGTCGTCCACTTGACCGATCCCGCTGCATAGGTCACCGGAGCGGTCAGGGGATCCTGGTAACTGATCGACAGTTTCACCAAGGTGGTCGGCACTGCGACGATTGGGCCATTCGCTCGAAGACGGAACGACGCCGAAGGGAGTGGTGCGCTTCCGACAATGCGAACATGGAATCCAGCTCCCGGCGGTGTCAGACCCAGCGAGTCGGTCACGAAGGCCGAGGCGGGATAGCGGTTCACATCTTCACCGAAAAAGACCAGTTCGCCGTTACTAGGCCACAAGACTTCCATGCCGACATCGGTTCTGATGAGGGTGGAGGCATGGGCTTCTCGTAGGCGCCGCCAGCAGGAATCGTAGACGGGGTTGGAATCGGAGGGGTACTTCTTGATGCCATGGGGGGCTGCGACCACGAGTGGATATTGGCAGGTGAAGTCGAGCCGGCCGACGCCGATCTTGTTTCCTGCTCCCATCGCTTCGGCGTAACGCCGAGCCGTCGCTTCAGCAGAGGTAACAGCCTGCTTCGACTTTTTTGCAACGGTAGCGGCTGATGCCGATGGGGTCTCGATCAGAGTCATCGTCGTGATAATCAATAGGGCTCCGGCGAGGAACAGGGTCCTGAACCACCTATGTTGGAAGGTATGCAAGCACGTCATGTCGGATCGGCTCCTAAAATAATGACGAGAAGAAGGCGGTACTGTACCACGCATCTTTGAGGACCTGAAATAGGCTAGCAGGGTGCTGAAAAAGTCCACCAGCGGCGTTCTCGCGTCGCTCAGAGGCTCAACGTACCGAAGCGTACGCCTCGCCTCTTCCCTCGCTGCGGCCTTGCTGAACGGCCTTTTTGAGCACCCTG
>DATHTZ010000415.1:0-1571 GCA_035462675.1 Nitrospiraceae bacterium
CGGGCGTTAAGGGTGGAAATATCGGTTTCGAGTGTCCGAATCCGCTGGTCTAGCAGGGTGTTGAAAAATTATTTGGTACCTTGGGAAATATAGGGCTAGGGCACATCATGGACGGCTTCTGCAGAGCTTGTAGGCTGTTCAAAAAGACCGTCCAGCAAGGCCGCAGGCGGTGCAAGAACCGGAGGAGGTACCGACCGCACTTCGTGGGGCCGTCCGCCCGTACAATGGATCTTGGCGAATGGAAAATCCCCTCCAGCGCTTCCGACCTCCGAGAGTCTCAATCGATACGTTGAGGATTCTTGCGAACTGAGAACGATGCTGGCGGGCTTTTTCAACAGCCTGCTGGCTGTGAGAATGAGAGCCGCATCAGAGCACGCATCTCTTTGAATTTGTCTCTGAATTCATACCGTATCTCCTGCAACTCACGGCGAATCCCTGAATGGCCTTTCGCAATTTGGCCGATGTCGCTACGAAGGGCTTCAGCCACTACCCCAAAGTGTCGTTTGATTTCTTCAACCTGCGCGTCATTCATGGGTTGCTTGTATAGTCTGATAGAACAGAAAATGCAATACGACTCCTTGATGCTGAAAAGGGAATGATTGTCGCCTCAAGTGCACAATGGATGGGGGGCATCTGCAGAGGGTCAGAGAGTTTGAAGGAGTCCATATTGTATGCCTTGCCGATTTTCTGAGGATGATCCCTTCAGAATGATCGAGTGCTGTAATTGGCTTCGATCTGGCCAGTGGGGGAGTGCTCCAACTCCGGCGGCTTCATTTTGGGGAAGCATTACAGGCCGCTGTGTGGTATCAGTTTCTCCATGCTGCCTCCAATCCCTCCAGGCTGGCGATCTTTGCTCAGGGAAGAAACGCGCAAGCCCTATTATGGAGCGCTCGATGCGTTTCTCGAAAAGGAACTAGCGGGTGGGCAGACGATCTTGCCGGCCCGCGAGGATATCTTCAACGCATTGGCCTCAACATCCTATGACCAGGTCCGTGTGCTGCTCGTGGGCCAGGATCCTTATCCCAGACCTGGTCATGCGCATGGCCTCTGTTTCTCCGTGCAACCCACCGTTCGGCCTCTGCCCTTCTCGTTGAGAAATGTTTACCGTGAGCTTCATGACGATGTTGGGTGCCGGATCCCCAATAACGGGTATCTAGAGCCCTGGGCTAGGCAGGGCATTCTCATGCTCAACACGATTCTCACAGTCCGGGCTCGCCAGGCCAATTCACATCATGGACGCGGCTGGGAGCGATTCACCGATCGTATTATCGAGCTGGTTGTCGCCAAGCAGACGCGCGTGGTCTTCGTCCTGTGGGGACGTGAAGCTCAGAAGAAGCGAATATTGATCACGCAATCGCACCATACTGTGGTCGCAACGGCACACCCCTCGCCCTTGTCAGCCAGAAAGTTTTTCGGATGCCGGTGCTTCTCGCGCGTCAACCGAGACCTTGGCGATGCGGGGTTGGCTCCGATCGACTGGCAAATTCCAGATGTCTGAGCAGAATGCTGAATAAGCCCGCCAGCTTCGTTCTCGGCTCATCGAAATCCTCAACGTACCCCTGAGGGTACGC
>DATHTZ010000416.1:0-5144 GCA_035462675.1 Nitrospiraceae bacterium
CAGGCGACTTAAGCATAGGCTGTGCCGCTCCAATGTTTTTCCAACCACGAGGTCTGAACCCTTGAGAATACCGGGTTTGCTCGCGGTCACAGTTAGGAGAAACTGAAAAGGGACAGCGGTATCCCACGATGGATCGCGGCCAGTCGCGTGCTGAGCCCACGATGGATCGCGGGCTGATCTTCTGAGAGAATCTAGAGAGAGTGTGTCTGTGGAAGGATATTCTGATTCTTCAGCTAGCTAGAAGGCGGTCGTTTCATCCCAAACTGCTTCATCCGGCTGCGCAACGTGCTGGGAGGTATCCCCAAACGCGCAGCCGCTCCATCGGAACCTTCTATATGCCATTTTGTCAGTGTGAGGGTCTGCAGAATATGCCGTTGTTCGAGATCTTGGAGGCCAGCTGGTGGCGACGCAGTGAAGGAGGAGTCCTGCGAACCCAAGGCATGTTGGTCGATCCGCAAAATCGGTTCATGAGAGAGAATCATCGCTCGCTCAATCACATTTTCCAGTTCACGGACATTGCCGGGCCAGGTGTAGCGAATCAACCGTTCCAGAGATTGCTGGTCTATATCTGTGCATGAACGGATGAGTTTCGTGGAGTATTGTTGAATGAAATGTCGAGCCAATAGGGGGACATCCTCCGGGCGGTTCCTTAATGGAGGTAAGCCGATGGGAAAGACATTCAGGCGATAAAATAGATCGGCGCGAAATGCGCCGTCTTTGACGGCTGCAGACAAGTCGGTATTGCTGGCGGCTATCACACGAACATCAACACGAACGGGTTGTTTTCCACCCAGACGATCAACCATGCCGTCTTGTAGGACTCGTAGCAGCTTGGCCTGTGTCTCCAAGGGCATTTCACCAACTTCATCCAAGAAGAGGGTTCCCCCATGGGCCAACTCGAATCGGCCTTCGCGGGCACGTTCGGCCCCGGTGAACGCGCCTCGTTCATGGCCAAACAATTCGCTTTCGACCAGCCCTGCCGGAAAGGCGGCGCAATTGACCCGGACCATGGGTTTTCGGTGCCGGGGACTCCAATCATGAATCGCTTGAGCAATTAGTTCCTTGCCGGTTCCCGTTTCACCCGTAACGAGCACGGTCGCCTGAGTGGGCGCCACCTCGCGTGCAAGGCCTATCACATGCTGAAAGGCAGGGCTCTTCCCCACCAATGAGCCTATGTTCTTCATAAGTCTCAGTTCTTCGGTAAGGTAGACATTTTCCTTGGCAAGCTGGTCTAGCAGCCGATCGATCTGTTCGTAAGCTTGCACATGATCGATCGCATAGGCGATCTGCATGGCCACTTGCGTCAAGAATTCGAGATCTGCTGGATCGGGAACGCCCGACTCTCTACTGGCAATATTGAGAAGGCCGAGACATCTGTCTCCAACGAGAAGCGGCAGATTGATCATTCGTCCAAGACCTTCTTGAAGATACCATTTGTCTTCAAGGAAGATTTGATCCTGCTTCAGGTCAGGACGGATGTGTAGAGCTTTATGATCGTACACCCATCCCATACCGCTTCCAACACGTGGAACAACGGCATGAGGTTGCAGCACCACCTGCGCCATCGTCGTTGCGATGACATAAAACCTGAATCCGTCGGCCTCACGATCGTACAGGGTGACAGAGGCCCGTGCCCACGGAATAACCTTGGTGATCTCGGCTGTAATCGCTTCCCATAGGCTGTGCATATCCCGCTGCGAATTGAGCACCACAGCGACAGTCAAGAGGGCTCGATAATTTCTCTCAATCCGGTCCATAGGCTTTCCCACACTGCCTGAAAGGCCAAATTGAATCACAGCGCTTGCGTTCATGTCCATGACATCCTCGCAGAAAGCTGCGGTCATTCCCCATGCTTGACATGACGATCATCCACCAACTCAACTGTATCCCAGATGGTGTTGCGTTGACGCTTGAACCGCTACGCCTTACTTTTTGTCCTTATGAATATCGATGACTTCTCCCTGTCATTCACTTCGATCGTGACCTGAGTGCCGATAGCGATACCCCTGAACATTCGGCTCTCGGGTCTGAGTCTAAAACACTTCTCCCCTCCCGGCGTCGACAGCGTCATTTGGGACATGCCATTATCAATCGATGCGAGCGTACCAGTGATGAAGCGAGGAGCCTTGCCGGGTTGCCCTTTCGGACGGGCATCCATAACCATATTGCCTTCGTTGACCCAGAGCGTCATTTCATCACCGACTTTCGGAACGCTATGACCGTGGCGAACGACCGCCGCTTCGGTCAGCGTGAGCGTAGTACCCGTAGGTGTCTTGACGGTATAGAGACCGGACTTCACCTCGCTCACCACCCTTCGACCTTTTGATGACCAGCTTTCATATGAGCGACCTCTTCGGGATCCGCGGGGTCGGATTGCGCCTCCAGAGGGATCATCAGCATGGCGATAGGTAGGATGAAGAGCGAGAAGATTGAAAATATCTTACAAAGAGAATGTATAAAAGGAACACTTCCCCCTCTCCTCCTATCCTCAAATGAAACCCCAGTCCTGGTCCCACGCGAGGCCGCGTGCCGCTCTGCATTCTCCCCTCGGAATCGACATTGGCAACGCCGTCACTCACCAGTCATGAAAACTTATTCGGAAACTGCTTCACCAATGCCGTCGTGAGAGTATCCGCAATGACATAAACGTGTTGTCGCATCATCGGCCAAGTTGCCCCTAGTGGCGCATAGTCCTTTGTCTTGTACTGGTTGATTTGGAGCACGTGGTGGGCTCCATGTGTGGCGATCATGCCCCGAACAATGTCTTTCTGCAGGTAGGGATTGAGATGACTCAGAAGCTCGGCGATATCGTCGGCATTAGATGCCAAGTGGGCCAGCGCAGCATCCTGCTGCCGCTTATCCCCTGCAACGGTGGCCTCCGAGTATTCTTGTACTGCACCAATGTTGCCATCCAGCAAACGATGGAGTTTCTCCGATGCAGCTTCACCGTAAAAGGGCGTCATCGTACTGGCGATCTGTTTTGTATTGGCCACGACTTCCTTCTCGGCGGCATCCCGCTCCTCCGGATCGTTCGTCGCGATATTCGACACGATGTGCCGAACCCAAAAGATATGCCCGACCCAAAGATCGCGAAGGCTCTGCCTCATCTCCTCCACACGAGCTGGGTTCGCATCCCCGACAGCTCGCGGTTCGAAGCCACAGCCCACCAGGCCAACAAGCACGAGGACCAATACGGCTATAGACTGATGTATCTTGTTCATAAAGCCCTCCATCGATTTAAGATTTGGATGTTCACTCTCCGATTCCTAGAAGAGGGTGACCCTTAGTCTCTCTCTCGAGGTCTTTCCCTCGAAGATACGGTAACTCACTAAGATGAACGGATCGTGAACGGATCATGAAGAATTCTTTATCATGCTGAAGCGGCTTAGCCCGGGATTGTGCATGACGATTCGTGGCGAAATTTCGGCGAGCACGACCCTCATGAAGCGGATCTCGTTATTCGCGCGAGACTTGAGAGAAAAACAGGGCGGGGCGGAAAGTTTATCTTTGCGAGTCGCCCTGTCGCGCACGTCTTGCTTGTCTCGCTCACAATTCACAAACGACGCTTGAGGCATAAGACCAGCGCATCGGCGATGCAGCAGCAGCGCTCAAGAATGAAGTGGAGTATGACAGTGTTGGGCAGGGAGCACTGGCTGGCAACACACCTGTGGCGAGTCCATGACGATCGCGAAACGTCGTAAGCGGGGGCCCGTTTGACCTCAAGACAGAAAGATCTGCGGTCCATTTGAAACCGCGGGTTCGATGTATTGGCAGCCTCAAACAGGCTGCCTACCACTCTATGTTTTTCCCTCAGAGTCGGCGCGTGCGACGACGTCGCTCCCCAGTCATGAGAACTTTTCCGGAAACTGTTTTACCAACGCTTCTGTCAACGTATCTGCAATGATATAGACATGTTCTCGCATCATCTTCCAGGTTTCATCTAGATGCGCATAGTCCTTTTTCTTGTACTGGTTGATTTGGAGGACATGGTGGGCTCCATGTGCCGCAATCAACCCCCGAATGGTGGATACCGACAGATAGGGGTTGATTCCGCTAAAGAATGCGCCGAAGTCGTCGGCATTGCTTGCTAAGCGGGCAAGCGCAGCATCCTGCCCACTTTTATTCCCTGCAACGGTGGACTCAGAGTATTCCCTTACTGCGCCAATGTTGATATCCAGCAAGCTTAAGAATTTCTGCGACCGGGCTTCACCGTAGAATGGCGTGAGCATACTCGCGATCTGTTTCGTATTATCGTCGATCCTCTTCTTGGCGGCATCGCGCTCCGCCAGACTGCTCGTTGCGTCGATCAATACAGCGTGCTGCACCCAATAAATGTGCCCAAGCCAGAGATCGCGAAAGGTCTGTTTCATCTCCGCCACACGGGCTGGATTCGCAGCCCCGGCTGCATGCGATTCAAAGTCACAGCCCACCATGCCAGCGAGCACGAGTACCAACACTGCGATAGACTGAAATGTCTTGCTCATAACGCTCTCCATCACGATTTGTTCCAAGTTGATGTTGAATTCCGTTTGTTCAAAATCCCCGAGAATGAACTCGGTATCTCGCGGGATAGAGTACGACTATACCAGTCGTATATGAAGGACCTGTGAACGGATCATGAAGAATTCTTCATCATCCTGAATTGGGTTAGCCCAAATCATTCATACAGTTGTCGTGAAACAGCCTAGCCACCAGCGCAAGAAGCGAGACTCGCGTGATGTGAGAGCCCTGTTCCTGCCAATCGCGCTTTTCCCACCAGTCTCGACCTATTTCGATTGAGTCGGACATCAGCGGTTGTCGCAGAAACGCTATGAATAATACGGATTATGGCAGGGTTTTCTCGACCTCAAGATTAGGAAGACCCGGAGCTCATCGGAACCGCGGGCCCTGCTCATCAGCGTCCTCACGTGGCCGCGTAATACTCTGCACTCTTCCCTCAGAATCGACGCGGGCGAACACGTCCTACACACGTCATAAAAACTTGTCCGGAAACTGCTTCGTCAATGCCGTCGTGAGCGTATCCGCAATGACATAGACGTGTTGTCGCATCATCGGCCAGGTTTCCTCGAGCTTCGCATACTCCTTCTTCTTGTACTGGTTGATTTGGAGTACATGGTGGGCTCCATGCGCCGCGATCAGGCCCC
>DATHTZ010000417.1:0-2418 GCA_035462675.1 Nitrospiraceae bacterium
TTTCGGGACAGGCACGTAAACGAACTGGTCCCAATGCTTGGCCTTTGGGGGATTTGCCAGGACGAAGAGCTTGTCCGACGCCTGTGTCTTCGTGCCTGCGCCGTCTTTCCGAACGGTAGGCGAAATTCTAGGTAGCCGTTCATTTCGCCTTAGCCAGATAACCTTGTGCTCTTTCAGAGAGGGCTCGATCCGGACCACCTGTCTGGTCTGTCTATAATTCCAGGCTCCATCCGGTAGGGACGACAGCCAGAAGGCGCACCCGATGACGGCAGCGTGTATGCAGATCGACGCCAGAAGCGATAGGGTTTTCCTAAGATACTCGGGGTGGTTGGGCTCTTCCCTTGAGGTCAGAATCATTCTGTTCTTGAAGCAGTTTTACAGAGGATACCACTGTGCAATGACTTCGCAGGAAGTACGCTATCGTGCAAGACGTTGGTAACACTCAAATGTCCGGCGACTGTGGCCAAGAAGTACTACATCGGCACGCAAGTTACTAGGTGGTACCACCGGGGGGGGGGGAATTCACCCCTTCCCCATATCTTTCAGTCCAACTAACCTAACAGAAGTCTCATGCACTTGAGACGTCGGAGGAAGTAACTTACTGGGACCGAAAGGGCGGTAGCTTGCCCGAAACCATCTTCCGGACGCTGAAGTGCTCCCCAAAACAACAATCCAGCAAGGGGCAATCTTGTTCGGGTCTTTTACGGACAAAACCCAACCGGACAACTGGGAGCTGTGCATCGTTTGTGTCTAACCACCCTCCGGCACTTATCTCCTCCCTGGTCATTCAATAGAGCGGTTGTAGTCTGCGTTTGAACTGCGTAGACGCAGAAGTGAGGTGTGGCAACAGATGTCGACCAAACCAACCCCAACATCCATCCCGAAATTGGCCGGTGACCGTTTTGTCGAGCCGAAGAGCGGCCCCCGCGAAGAGCTCTTCGCCCAAGGTCCGTTCCTCAAAATGCTTCATTTGGAGCAATTGAGAGCCGAGCGTTCGGGCAGGCGCTTCGTTCTCATGCTTATCGAGTCCGAGAACCTCCTGACTTCGGGCAACAGGACGGAGATTGTTGACCTGCTGGCCCGCAGACTGCGGCATGCCACCAGAGCGACCGATATCACGGGGTGGTACAAAGACGGGACCACCATTGGAACGATCTTCACTGAAATCGGCGATACCGACGGAAAGTCGGTTGCGAAGGCTCTCCTAACCAAAGTTACGAGCGTGCTGGCCGATTCACTGAGCATAGAGCAAATCAACCAAATTCATATCTCCTTCCACCTCTTCCCCGAGGACTGGGAAGGCGACGAAACCGGCGGTTCCTCGCCGTCGGTGATGCACCGGCCCTCCACCTTGGATGGTGGGCCAAAGAAGGCATCTCTAGTCATCAAGCGGGTAATGGATGTGGTGGGCAGTCTCTTCGCTCTTTTCCTGCTTTCCCCCGCCCTGGTCGCTATTGCGATTGCGATCAAGCTGACTTCGAAAGGACCCGTTCTGTTCAGGCAGGAGCGGGTAGGCCAGCACGGGCGCAAGTTCGTGTTCCTGAAGTTCAGGTCCATGCAATGCAAGAACGATTCCAGCATTCACGAAGCGTTCACCAAAGAGCTAATCACCGGCAAGAATAGCCTTGCGGGCAAGTCCGGATCCACGCAGGCAGTGTTCAAAATTCAGAACGATCCGCGGGTCACTTCCATAGGCCGGTTCCTTCGCCGGACCAGTCTTGACGAACTCCCGCAGTTCATCAATGTACTGAACGGGGAGATGTCACTGGTTGGACCGCGGCCGCCGATCCCGTACGAGGTCAAGTGCTACAACATCTGGCACAGACGCCGCCTGTTTATGGTTAAGCCAGGTATTACGGGGCTTTGGCAAGTTTCCGGCAGAAGCAGAGTCGGGTTCGACGACATGGTTCGCCTGGATCTGAAGTACGCAAGAACCTGGTCAATCTGGCTTGACGTCAAAATTCTTGCGCAGACCCCTCACGCCGTCATTTCCGGCGCCGGCGCCTACTGAGTTTGTTTATCGGAGTGTGACAAATGATTCGTTTTGCTGTAATCGGGTATGGCTATTGGGGTCCGAACATCGTACGGAACCTCCAGAATGTTAAGGGCGCCCAGGTTGTCGCAGTGGGCGACAAATCTGAGGTCAATCTTGAGAGGGCGAGGCGAGCCTTTCCCGGCGTTCAAGTCAGCACCGACTGCGACGAGATTCTGAAGTCGCCGGATATTGACGCGGTTGCCGTGATCACGCCCGTCTGGACGCACTACGAACTGGCTCGGCAGGCGCTGTTGAACGGGAAGCATGTCTTCGTGGAGAAGCCGTTCACCTCCAATTCCAAACAGGCGGAAGAACTCATTGAACTAGCTGAGAAGAAGGGGCTCACTATCATGGTGGACCACACCTTCCTCTTCACCGGATCG
>DATHTZ010000418.1:0-4594 GCA_035462675.1 Nitrospiraceae bacterium
AAGTTAGGGTGCAGTGCGAGTCCCATCAGCCCCCGGTCCCAAAAATTATGCACATTCGTCCGCAAGTCATGAAACACCGTGGGCGTGGTGGCGGAGAGACTGGCGAAGACCTTAATGAGCCCGCTTTTTTCCGTAACGAAGACCCGCCCATCCGGCGAAAAGCGAACTGCGGTCGGTAGAGTTAGCCCGGAGAACACCACGGACTCTGAAAACCCTGCCGGCAAGGTCGCGCCTTCTACTAAGGCAAGCGTTGGACTGAGGAGACAAACTAGTGCTGTACAGGCACCAACCCAAAAGAGAACTAGATTTTCAAACTTTCTCATTCTGCCTCATAGAAAACATCAGCTAAACTTGCGCGGGGTTCGACGGCCCCATGTCGAAGGTGAGCAACTCTCCCCGTCGGCTTGACTCAGCGGATTGAAGCGTTCTCCTCCAAGATCTCCTACCAGTTCACGTTGCACATTCTGTACGAAATGACTGCGCGGTGCAACCCCTCCTAAGGGAACAGTCCTAAGGGAACAGAAGGAATATAGATTGGCGGTTGCCTTTTTGCTTGGCAGAAACTGGACGTGGTCGCCCATTGCAGTGATTTGGAGGGACCGTATACGTTGTTGCCATCTTCATGCGAACGCGAGAATCGGACGCGGACCGAAATATCTTTTCTCTGGCCTTCTCACATGCGGGCAGTGCGGCCACAACTTCGTGATCCTTGATCCTAAGCGCTATGGGTGTAACGGATGGAAGTATCGAGGGCTCTCGGTCTGCAACAATAACGTGATGGCCTCGGGTAAACTTGTCGAACAGCTTCTTTTGGACGCGATCCAGAATGACCTCTTCACCGAGGAAGGCCAAGCCTTGTTCAAGGAAGAGGCCGCGAAGCTCCTCGCTGAGAAACGCAGAATGCAGAAACCGAACCAGCAGCAGGTTCAGAAGCGAATGCAAGAAGTGCAACGAGAAATCGAGAACATCATGGCCGCAATCAAGACTGGTATTCTCACGCCGAGCACGAAACAGGCGCTTGAGAAAGCCGAAGCCGAAAGCGCCAGGCTTCTGCAAGCGACTTACGCGCCGAAGAACAACATGGAGAAGGTGGCGACGTTCCTACCCAACGCCATCGGTCGCTTGAAGGCCCTACTCAATGACCTGGCGAACGTTACACAGCTTCAAGTGGATAAAGCAGGGGGATCCTGCGGGAGCTGTTGGGGAAGGAGATTGTCCTGCACCCGACTGCGGACGACGTAGAGCGGTGTCTGACAGCTGAATTATGCGGGGACTAAGAAGAGCTACTGCGGCTTACGACGGCTAAAAATAAGTTTGGTGGAGGGCAGCCGATCCAACCGTCATTGGTACCCCTTCTGCGCTTTGAAATTCAAGGAGATGCTCTGGTAGCTTAGAAATCTTCCTGCGGTTTACGAATTTCAACTGATCCACACACCGATAACCTAGCCCCACAAGAAACCACAAACCAGGATGCTTCTGAAATGGGGTCAGATGGTGGTGATTTGTCCTGTTCTGGGAGCGGCATGGTAGCAGATGGGAATTTTAGTGCAGAGGAGCCGCAAGAAACTCTTTAGAGATGTGATCATGTCGCCATGCCGCTTTGTATGGGACGGGAGTTCCTCCGGCTTCAAAAGAATATGAGATACCGGCCGCAATGATTGGACCTGCCCACTATGAACCGAGTCGAATTTGGAGTGAGGATTCCGACCGGCGAACGGAGGGAGCATGTCACGGAAGCGGTACATGGTGAAGAAATTATTGACATGCTGACAAGATTAACATACAAGACGCCCCAAGGGAGGGCCGGGCTATGACCGGGACCATATGGATCGTGGCGTTTGGAGTCCTGGGTTTCGCGCTCTCATCCTGCGCTCCCACTCCGTTGCCCTTGCACACCACCGTGGATACCCTGAAGATCAGAAAGAGCCCGCTGACAGCTTCGCTGGTCATGCCAGATGCCATCAAGAACGCCACGTCTAGGCAAGAGGTGTCCTGTGCCGGAACCTATGATGTACCCATTGGAGCAGAACTGGAAACAGGCATGACGCAAGCGTTGTCGCAGGTTTTTGAGTCGGTCGAAGTGGTCGATGATAAAAGCCAAGCAACAGGCCATGATGTCCTCATTGAAATCGCCATCCCGCAACTGCAGGCGCAGGGACATTGTGCCCTCCGAAGGACTTTGTATGCCACCGGGCCCTTGTATGTTTTGTTTAACCCCTCGGATACCTATGAAGGGCATGCGGAACTCAGTGGGACCGCCACAGGCCGCGAGGGACAACCGCTTCTCACCGCGACGTTCAAGTCGAAGATACACAGCAAAGACACCATCACCACCGACAGTCTAAACAGGGCTTTTGCCGTCGAAACCGTGTTCCGAGAATCTTTGATCGATACCATTCAGCAACTGACCCGCGGCCTGGTAAAGTCGTCGCAATTTCGTGAGTACGTCGACCGACGGAAGGGCAAATCCGGCGAACGCTGATCGATCTTAAGCGCCCGGCCACAGGGAAAAGAACCAGTACGCCCCGTTTAGCGAGATGGACAGATTCACGCGATTCAGTGACCTGCGGTTTGGTAGTTCGCTGCAGCTCGAAATCTCTTGAGAGGGTCAGCAGTTAGCTGGTCTTGCTACCAAGGTAATCGAGATGGAGTCATGCGAGGCGCGAATCGCAAGGACGCGATGAATGAATTCAAGAAGGCCGAGAGACCCCGAGTATAGCCAGGTTTCCTTCATGCAAGAGACCTGGTGACTCCAACTGGAGTGGAAGTGGTTCGCCAAGCCTAGTCATTAACGGCGGACGGGCCATAAAATACCTAGGCATTTAGTAAAATCTTGGTGGAGGGCAGGGGAGTTGAACCCCCGACCCCTACGTTGCGAACGTAGTGCTCTCCCAACTGAGCTAGCCCCCCACTCGACCGACATTCAACCGGTACAGCGAGCGCACACCGTGCGTCGCATTATACACAACCGTTTCTTGAGTCTCTAGCAGGCTGCTGAAAAAGTTCGCCAGCTTCGTTCTCGCATCGTTCAGCCCCTCAACGTACTCCGAGGGTACGCCTCGGCCCCTCACTCGCTGCGGCCTTGCTGGACGAACTTTTTGAGCAGCCTGCGGGAGATTCTCTCACTGCCTCAGACGCGCGGACCATTGAACTTCCATCATGCCACAATATCATTCCACAAACGGCTGATCGAAGCTCGATGAGCTACACTGCTATGACGGGCTGATCACCGATTCACCCTCTGGCTTTCCAGCTTCGATACACACGCGCCGCCCTTCAACCCGCAGACGCCCCTCGGCAAAAAGCTGCACCGCACGAGGGTAGATCTTGTGTTCTTGGGCAAGAATCCGAGCGGCCAGTGTGTCGGACGTATCGTCATCGAGAATTGGAACCGCCGCTTGAAGAATGATCGGTCCTTCATCCACGCCTTCCGTCACAAAGTGGACCGTACATCCGGCGAGTTTGCAGCCCCATTCGATCACTTTCTTCTGCACGTCCAACCCTGGAAACGAGGGTAACAGGGCCGGATGAATATTCATCATGCGATTGGCAAAGGCCTCCACGAGGACCGAGGTCACGATCTTCATGTACCCGGCTAACAATACCAACTCCACATTGTGCTGCCGAAGCACATTGAGAAGCTCGCGATCGTAGGCCTCACGACTATCGGGTTTGCCTGCATAGGGCTTGGGATCGACGAAGAGGCTGGAAAGTCCATGCCGGTGGGCTCGCTCTAATGCGGGGGCGTCTTTCTTGTTGCTGATGACGGCAACGATCTTTGCCTGGACTGTCTCTGCTTCGATCGCGTCGATGACCGCCTGAAGATTCGACCCGCGTCCGGATGCTAAGACGGCGACTCGCAGTGCATTCGTCCGCTTAATCGACATACTCCACCAATGGTTCCTCGCCGGTCGATGGCACGATGGTCCCGATCAGGCAAGCCCGATCGCCCAACGAGATGGTGCGTGCAACGATAGACTGGGCGGCTGACGTCGGCACCACGAGAATCAGGCCGATTCCCATGTTGAAGACACGATACATTTCCTCACGGTCGACTTGCCCAAGCCCGGCAATTGCCTGAAAAATAGGCGGCACGGACCAGGCACTCCGCCGCACCTGTGCCCGCACGCCAGAGGGAAATACTCGTGGGAGATTCTCTGTGATGCCGCCACCGGTGATGTGGGCAATGCCTTTGATGGGAGATTCCTGGATCAATGTGAGAATCTGTTTGGCATAGATTCTGGTCGGCGTTAGTAAGACATCTCCTAGCGGCTGATCGAGTTCAGGCAAGCGACTGGTGACGCTGAGGTGTGCCTGATCCAGCAAGACACGACGCGCCAGGGAATAGCCGTTGCTATGAAGGCCTGTTGAAGCCAATCCAATCAGGGCATCGCCGGGCACAATGTTGCGGCCATCGATGATCTTCGGTCGATCCACCACTCCGACAGCGAATCCCGCCAGGTCATACTCGCCCTCCGCATAGAAGGAAGGCATCTCGGCAGTTTCTCCACCGATCAAGGCGCAGCCAGCCTGACGACAGCCCTCGGCAATCCCCTTGAGCACAGACTCAGCCTTGGGGACGGCAAGCTTTCCC
>DATHTZ010000419.1:0-2963 GCA_035462675.1 Nitrospiraceae bacterium
AGCCCCCGACCTAGTATAACGGGGGCAGAAACTGCACACCCCCAGAACGAGCCTCATCTCGACGGGTTCTTGTTCAGCGTCGATTGGCTGGCCTTTACGGTCCCTTCGTCAACCGTGCAAGAGGTCCAAGAACGAGTGGGTGGTGAATGGATGGAGATCAAGAAGGGATTCAATGGCTATCCTCGTGCCTGGCTCAATGTCAGCTCGGGAGGAGGAAGTGGTCGCATGGGGACAGGGATGCCCCATCGAACACGAGAGGTCCATGTTTCCCTGTCCGGTGAGATTGTCTCAGCTTGGGAGTCGGAGAAGGTACAGGCCATTTGTCGTTGGATCAATGAACTGAAAGGGCATGGGACTCGTGTGGATGTCGCCTTAGATGATCGAATCGGGCATGCCACGGTCAGTCATGTGATTGCCGCTGCGGATGCAGGACAAGCGGTGATGCGGTGGAGAACCTATGATGCCAAGCGACGATGCTCCTATAAGGGCCAAGACGATATTCAAGGGGAGATGGTGACGTTTGGGAGCCGACAGAGCGAAACACATCTGCGCGTCTATGATAAGCGGATGGAGGCAGCAGGGAAGGGAGAAACAGTGGAAGGGCCCTGGGTGCGCTGGGAGTTGGAGTTCAAAAAAGACCGGGCGCAGTTGTGTGTGGATCTGTTTGCGCATCTGCTCGTTGACGAGTGGCGTGAGTTCACGGTTGGGCTCCTGAAATCCTGTATCTCGTTTCGGGATACAACGGCGGGTGCTCCAGCGTGGGAACGGTGTCGATCGTCGGAACTGCCGTGGTGGAAGGCGCTGACGGAAGGGTTCACGCGGTGCCGGTTCCATGTAGCAACGACAGACCGCACGTTAGAAGAGGTGCTCGCCTGGTTCTCACAAGCCATGGGGCCTACGCTCGCGGCCCTCTATTGTGCGGTAGGACCCGAATGGATCACCAACGTGATTCAGGCTGGATCGAGCCGTTGGAAGCCACAGCATTATCAGCTGATGAAGAAACAGAAGCCCAAACGCCCGTATCTCTTGAAGGCGACATGAGCTGGTTTGGACCAGGAGTTGATTGTCCATGCAATATTCGCCGGCGGGGACGCGGGCGCACCATCAAGGGGGGTGATAGGGGGGGTGTCGTACGACTCCCCCCTGAACTTCTAAGACTTCAAAGTTGCGTAGTTGGTTGTCCGCAAAAAGATTCTTGTTCTGAAAATTAAATCAGATTCAGCCAGAATCGTTTTATTTTGAGCCAGATTGCCGTGTCGGACCCCACTGTCCGGGAGAGCTGCAACGCGTATCTACCAGTCATCACTCCAATCCAATCGTTTTGAATTTTACCAATCCCACGTCAAAACGACACCACTCTGGCCCAGAGGTGTGGAGCAGCACCTTTGCTGGGAGCTCAAATCGTGCGAAGTGCCCCCCAACTAAGGTGCATCCTTAGCATCTAAGGGCCTGCCTGAGCGGGAATAGCACCCCCCTCCTGGGTCGTCGATCCCGAGGAACTCAGCGGAGTTGTTTGTTGAGTACAACGATTACTCGGACAGACTCCTAGCCCAGTCCGTCCCCTCTTCTTCTTGTAGTACGAACCGGGACGACCGGATGACCGGAAGTCCTACGACAAATTTGGACTGCGACGATGGTACGTCACACGTAAAGATAGTAGATGACGTGCGCACATTTCGAAAGCCGAACTTCCTCTGGTGGAGTGAGAGAACGTCGAGGCCTGGGGTGGCACCTTCAACTCGCTGCCCAGAAAGATATGTTGAGTGACGAGTCAGCGGATCAGGGGTTCAGCAGGGAAGCACGATGTATTTTTCACCCGGTCGGCAAATTACCCCAGCGCACGAGATCTTCTAGTTGTACTCGCTCACAACTCGACACCTCACTGCGCCTCTATCACGATTGAACGTGGTGATGTTCCTGCGCCTGATGCTCCTCGCGGAGCTGGCTGGCTGTGTACCCCCGCTTCGTCTGACAACGCACCGAGATTTGGGCCGAGTGCACGTGTGGACGGGCCCTCCCTGTCCGCGCAGGGTTTGTCACCATGCAACGACCAATTCACGTCGGCGGCGAGCCCCTTGCATCGGTAATGGGACTGGCTCCGTGTCCGGACGGGGGACGGTCCCGGAAGGGGGCAGTCCCCACGCGGTGCCTGTTCTATCGCCTGAGCCGGGCCACTCAGCGGATGGGTTGGCTGTGCCCGAGTGGAGGGCCTAAAAACTCAACTCACCGAATGTGCGCATCCGGCTCCGACCCCTTTGAGACTTGGGCGCAGCCATCACCCCCGGGAGCGCTCAATCCGTTGATCCTGGCCTTTGAAGATAAGGACGAACGAGTTCGGGCGCGGATGCAACAATTGATCGAGCAAGACGGGGCCAGGAAAGCTGAGTGAGAGAGGTAAAGCGGGGGTAGTGGGATGCACAAACAGGATCGCGTGGTGAGGGGATAACGCGTAATTGGGGTACAGTCGAGGACACTGTTAAGAGCCTAACAAGAGCTTTGTCAGGTGCGGCAAATGACGAACAGGGAGCCAAGGCCGGTTGGCGCCATACCAACACAATCAAACAAAGGAAGGAGGATTGGTTCCGATCGTGCAATTTGGCCCATGACATTATCAACACTGTGGCCACGCAGGGTGGCCCAATCGAGAAGGAAATCGTTATGAAATTGAAGCGACGCATTTTGTTGGCGGTATTGGGTCTTTTAATAGGATGGGGTGGGGCTGGCATGGCCCAGGCTGTCAATACAGTGACATTCGACGCCCAAGACGCTCCCGGAAGTTGGTTCAAATGTTCAGGGATGGGATGCGTTCTGGGCATTCCAGGACAGCAATCCCTCGCAGTCATTGCCCCCGGAGATTCAGTTGCTTTTTCCTCAACGGGACAGGCCAACACGATCCATACGGCCGTGAGCTTGATGTTCCCCACCGGAGCCGCAGGCATGCCGTTCGACGTAGATCTGGAGAC
>DATHTZ010000420.1:0-7037 GCA_035462675.1 Nitrospiraceae bacterium
CATCTGGGACCGATTATTCGGGACCTATGTCAATCCGGACGAAGTAAAGGAACCGTTATCGTTCGGGATCGGCGAGAAGGTGCCACTCGCTCGCCTGGCGTTGGGTATCTGAGGGACTGCCGGCGCGGCGACGTCACCCGCATTATTCACGAAGCTTCTGCTGCAAGCGCGGGTCCGCTGCTACGACGAGCCTTCGTCCGGCGGCTCGCCCCTCCGACCCTCAATGTACTGCATGAATATGCCTTAGGTCCTCCTGGCTCCGCGCGCCGGTCTCGTGGCGCGGCTCAGCATTTCGCGACGAATCTTCATGAATAATGCGAGTTAACGGAGTCGTGTCGAGCAGTCCACCTGAAAGACGGTGCGATCTTCCAGCCGAATCGCGGTTAGCTGCCTGCCCCAGACACATCCACTATCAATCGCCAAGAGGCTGGGTTCGAGGTGTAGTCCCAACGCAGCCCAGTGGCCGCAGATGATGGTTGCATCGACATTGTTACGGTTTGGAATGCGGAACCAGGGAAAATATCCTGTGGGAATCTGTTCCGGTGGGCCGGAGAATCCCGACATTTCACCAGTTGGTGCGCAGGTTCGGAGTCTGGTCAACACACGAGTGATGCTCACGAGCCTCTCCAGCCCCGTCAGCGATGAGTCCCACTGTGGACTTGGTCCGTGA
Organism: Nitrospiraceae bacterium; assembly: GCA_035462675.1. GTDB lineage: Bacteria > Nitrospirota > Nitrospiria > Nitrospirales > Nitrospiraceae > Palsa-1315. The sequence goes on from DATHTZ010000420.1 coordinate 671, forward strand.
AACAGACTGTGGAGGAACGCTCGATAGTCTGGACCTGCGAGTACCGCTTCAACCTCACGCGCGTAACCGACAGCGACGTCTATGGTCCAATGCGGTAACAGTCCGGCGTGGATCATGAGGTATGAACCCTCTCGGTAATGGAGAGGGCGATGCCGAAGCCATTGGATCAACTCGATCCGATCTCCCGCCGCCAACACGTCTTGGATTGTGTCCTTCGATCGTAGGGCGACAATGCCTTCTGCGACTGCCAGAAGAAAGAGATCGTGATTGCCTAAGACAACCTGGGCGGCTGCATCGAAGCTTTTGATGTACCGCAATACACCGAGTGAGTCTGGCCCGCGATTGACGAGGTCACCGACCAACCAGAGTCGATCATGGTTGACGTCAAACTCAATCTGACGGACGAGTTGCTGGAATGACCCGAGGCAGCCTTGAATGTCGCCGATTGCATAGATAGCCATGAGGGTATGGTTCCTCGGACGAGGATGCGTATCCTGCACGATCCTAGAACACAAGACAAGGGTTGAAGCGCATCGACGCGGAATTGTATTTCATGTCGTGCTTCTTCCTCACAGCCGCCCACGTATCACTCTACTCGACGCGCATATGAGGAAAGCCGATGCGCGGCGAATGACTCAAGGCGATTCAGTGTGATGGGTTTGGCTTGTCAGATAGTGGTGAGCATGCCCTCTATTCCGCCTTGGGTTTAAATGGAGAAATAGGCCTAAAAGGTGAGCACAAGGGGAAGGGTTATCAGTGCATTCTATCGGATGATGGCAAGGGACTTGTCAGATGGTCGATCGACGACAAATTGGAGTAGTGAATTGACGATATAGCAGGCTGGGGTGGGTTGTCGGAACGATCAAGGGTACTTGGCTTCGATTACGCTACGTAGTCCACCGCGAGCAGCAAACTCCCCCGTGACCTTTGCATGCACAGGGCGGCAGGCCGTTACGACGTCGCGCAGGATGCGGTTGACAGCGTTTTCGTAGAAGATGCCTAGGTTACGGTAAGCATGGATGTACATTTTGAGTGATTTGAGTTCGAGGCATTCTTTATCGGGCATGTAGTGCAAGGTGATGGTCCCGAAGTCCGGCAAATTAGTTTTTGGGCAGATGGCGGTGTACTCCGGAATCTCGATTGTGATTTCGTAGCCTTTGTATTGGTTTGGGAATGTTTCGATGCCCGGCAATGGAGCGGTAATACCGCTCTTTGCATGCCGCTCGTTGTAGCCCAACCGTGTCGTTGACGGAATCTTTTTCCCCTTACGCCTCACGCCTCACGTCTTCCTAGACTTGTTTCATCCACTCCACTTGGCCGATTTTTTCCAATTGAATGTACAGGGTCACCCAGGGGCAAGCCATCTCGGGGTACACCTCACACAGCCCCCCTTTCCGAACGCCTCCACAGGGGCCGTGGCTCATGAATTTCGGGCACTCGGCTTTGAGCGAATCGTCCGGAATCGGAGGGCGCTTATGGACCCCACCGGTGTGCTGAGCGCCTTCGCTTTCCCCCGGGATGATTACGCGTGTTGACATAGTGGCCTAGTCTAGACAGGTTTTGTGGAATCAGCAATCTCTCTTTCTAATACCATGAAATCGGTCGCACGTTCAGCATGTAGGGAAATATGGAAAACCGCAAGTTGTTAGGGCGAATGGCCTACAGCCCCGGAGTGTGCTAGGCCTTCTTTCGGGCATGGTGGGCCTTCTGAGAAGTTGCGTTGATTATCAGGAAGTTATAGTATTCATAACTAGCGTCTGGTTCAGAAGGGATATTTGTTATGGACGTTTCTCATTGACAGTCTTTTTTGAGCTTTGTTACCATGCCGAATCCTGTGAGCGTGTCGGTCCAAATTCATTCAACTTCGAATTCCTGCTGGCTTGTTGCATATAACTGTATCTTTCCGATAGGCAATGAGTTCCATTGCCGCGATAAAGGGAGGTGTTCCGATGAGTCTTGATTATGTAAAGTTTTCCGGTGGATTTGAGAAGTTCATGCCCAAAGAATATCGGGACATGGTTGAGCATGGCCCATTTGGAAAGAAAATTTCCGTCTCCCAAATGGGAAGCTTCAAGGAAATTCTTGAAGAACATCCCATGTGTGCAGGCTGTGCGATGACTCTCTTCATCCGGCTGGCGATCATTGCCTTCCCCAACCCGGAAGATACGATCACTGTTGGAACAGCAGGCTGTGGGCGGTTAGCGATTTCGCAGGCTGCGATCCCGTTTGTGTACGGTAACTACGGCGATCAGAACGGTGTCGCGAGCGGGCTGTCCCGCGGGCTGCGGCTGCGGTTTGGTGACAAGCCGAAAGATGTGGTCGTCATGGCGGGAGATGGCGGTACGGCGGATATCGGCTTCCAGCAAGTGCTCCATTCCTGGTTCCGAAAGGAACGGTTCACGACGATCATGTTGGACAATGAAGTATACGGCAACACCGGCGGGCAGGAGAGCGGGATGACCAACCGTGGCGCTGTCTTAAAGATGGCACCATTAGGGAAGAAGTTTGAGAAGATGGACATGTTGCAAATGGCGAAGGTAGCCGGCTGTGCCTACGTGGCGACGGTAGTTCCGAACAATCCCCGCCGCGTTGAGAGCGTCATCAAGAAGGCTGTGTTGATTGCCCGTGAAGTAGGTTCAACCTACATTCAAGCCTACACCTCCTGCAACATCGAGTACGCGATTCCGACCGATAAGGTGATGGAAGACGCGAAGACTGTTGAGAACGATCGGTACCAGTTCACGGAATATGTGAGCGATGAAGCCAAGCAGTATCTGACCGAGCGGTATGGCTACAAAGACTATCTTCCGAAGGCGGCTGCTCCTGCCGCTGCAATTCCAAACAAGGCGTAAACGACTCGGAGGGAGGCTCGGACATGGCAAAGCGCTTCAACATTCGGATGGCAGGGGTCGGCGGTCAGGGTGTTGTGACGGGGTCACACATTCTGAGCACCGCAGTGATCCATGCCGGCGGTGAAAGCACGATCGTCCCATTTTATGGGTCGGAAAAACGGATGGCACCGGTCGAAAGCTACGTCCGTGTGTCGGATGAGCCGATCTACGAAATTGGAGAAATCACCTTCCCGCATATCATTATTATCTTCCATCCCCAGGTCATTACCCACGGCAAATCCTATACGATGCCGTTTTACTTCGGGTTGAAGGAGGATGGGATTGCGTTGATCAACAACGATGGTCCAATGAGCCTTCACAGAGATCAGCAGCGTGAATTAGAAGAGCGCCGAGCAAAGCTCTACTATTTCCCCGCCACCAAACTATCCCTGGAGGTTGCAGGGATGGACCTCGCGACGAACATGGCCTTGATGGGTTGCATCGGAGCGATCACGGGACTGACCTCGGTTGACGCGCTGGAGCAGTCGGTGAAGGACCGGTTCCTTGGTAAAGGATTTGTCGTCTCCGGCGGAACCGCGGCCTTGGACAGTGTCGTCGAGCGGAAATTCAAGAAGAAGCAGGAGCTGATCGATAAAAATGTGGCGGTGATTCAGGCCGGCTGGAACTACGCAGTCGATCACGGTTGGGCTGCGGAATCGGTCAAACGGTCGGAAGCCCGTGCGACCGTAAGCGCCTAACTAGGATTTAGCACGAAGGAGTCTCCATGTATCTGGTAGCCAATATCGATGTTGAGATCTGTGCCTCGAAGAGCTGTAAGCTCTGTACACAATATTGTCCTGAAGCGAATACCATTCAGTATAGCGAAACCATGGGGACGGATAAGGGCTTCAAGTATGGCACTGCCTACATAGCGGTGGATCGATGCAAGGGTTGTGCGCTCTGTGTGTGGGTGTGCGACACGATGGCAAAAAATAATGCCATTAAGATGATTATGATCGATCAATTACCGATGGCTGCCGTCACCGATAACATTCGGTATGAAGAGAAAACCACCGTTGCAGTCCTGTCCAATCCAATGATTGTGATAGGGAATTAGGGAGGTACGGGAGTGGCAACGACGACCGATACACGAGAACGCATCATTGTTCCTGGTCCTGCCGGATTCCACCCGCCGTCCGCGGCTCAGTTGGGGGTCGCGCTGCCTGATCCAGGGCAAGGACTGTACTATGGGTTGCTGGAGGAGAATGAGGACAAGGTCATCGAAGAGATGGCCCGTAAAATGTTGACCAGCCCCAACGCTACGATCTTCCCAGGACCGTTGGTGCTCTGGGCCTGGAATGAGCATGCCATTGAAAAAGCCAAGGCCGTCCTGGAAATTGCCGCTCAGATTCCTGACGTCATGATCATCCCCATGCCGGACTATCGTCCGAAGTATCCGAAGATCGATCCGGAAGAGGTCATCAATCCAAACCATCCGAACTTGACGATTTGGGGTAACAAGATCGAGGCCTGTATCTTCATCGGCGTGCATTGCCATTATGCCAACTTGACTTTGAAAATGATTCGTGCCGGGACAAACTGTCTCACGATGGCAATCTGTGCGGAGCAGGGGCACGAAGATGCGATGCTGACGATTCGTGATTCGGACACGATCAAGTTGAAGAAGACCGCGCAGGTTTTCAAGCGGGTGCGTGAAGAAATGGGCATTAAGTTACCGGAGAACGGCGAGAATGTGCGATTTACCGGCACACAAACGAGAGTTCACGGTGGGAAAACTCACACCAATCCCCTCACCTTTGCGCCCGTTGCCGTGGGCGTTTCCGGCGCTGCTGCTTTCGGCCATTCGGCTGAGCAGATGAAGCGTGAAGGCTAAGCAGGGGCGAACCGCACGGGCGATATAGCGAAGAGGTGTCATCATGAGCGAAGCACTCGAAGCAGAACAGAAGACCAATCCGCAGGGCGACCCCATCACGAGTGTCGCGGCCCCTAAACCGGCCGAGACGACGGGCGCAAGGAAAGACCCCCATGCCGAAGCGAAACGGCAGAAGGTGGTCACGCCGGAATACTTGTTTCTCGAAGCCCCGCGAACGAAAGAGTTCATCACGGGCAGCGAAGCGGCGAAAGAGGCCGTTCGGCGCTCCAACGTGGACCTGGCCATTGCCTATCCGATCACCCCGCAGAGCGAAACGATGCAGCTCATCGGCGTGCTCTACGGCGAAGGGTACGTGAAAGAGTATTATCGTGGTGAAGAAGAAGTCGGCGTCATGGCGGCGATGGCGGGTGGATCTCGATCCGGTGTCCGCTGCTTTACGGCGACCGCAGGTCCCGGTACGCTAAGGGGTCTTGAAGGCATCGCGTCCTGGCCTGGGCATTGGCTGCCCATTGTCGCCATGTTCACCTGCCGCGTCGTCAATGCCCCGCTGGCCATTCAGCCTGACAATATCGAAGTGGCCTATTTATTGAACTCCGGGATGATCGTCTTCCATGCCGAGAATCAGCAGGACATGTACGACTTCATCATGGCAGGGTTTACGATCAGCGAAAAGAACGATGTGACACTCCCAGTCGGTGTCTGTTGCGATGGGTTCTTTGTGACCCATGCCCGTGGGTACGTTCGGATGCAGGACCGCAGCATGAAGCTTCCCCCTCGTGAGGCCTGGCGTGGCGCGGTGCCGGTACTCGATGCGGAGAATCCTCCCGCTCGTTTATCACGTGACGCCCCGGTTCAGAAGTCGAACTTCATGGCCTACAACATCCATGCAGTCTGGCAACAGGAAGTGTGGGCGGCAGTCGAACGGTCGCGCAAGTACATCAATCAGTATATGGGCGGGTTGCTCACGGCTGAGAATGTGGACGATGCCGAGGCGGTGATCATTGCCTCGGGTAGCGCTGCGGCTCAGTCACGGGAAGCCGTTCGGATTTGTGCAGAAAAGGGTATTAAGATCGGGTTGATCAAGGTCCGGTCGATCCGTCCATTTCCGACGAAGGAATTACGGCAGCTCTGTGGCAAGGCGAAGCTCATTGTGGTGCCCGAGTTCAACTATGTCGGATGGCTGGCGAAAGAGGTGGCTACCGCGATTTATGGGTACTCCAAAGCCAAGATCATCGGTGGGCCGCGTGTGTACGGTGGTCAGTCGATGCCGGTGGAGTTGATCGTGGATGAAGTTGAGTCCGGTCTGACCGGGAAGAAGTCGAGTAATGTCGCCCAGTCTTCGATTATGGGTGGGGCTGTCAATCAGGATGATGTAGCCCATTTCATGCGCAGCATCTAACGAGGCCGCGAGTCTAAAGCAAGAGCCCGATCCTTTTCAGGATCGGGCTCTTGTTTTTTGGAGTCTATCGGGTCTGTCTGGTCTATCTCGTGAACTAGAGAAACTAGGGCCTGTTAACACTAACATAAGCCATCAACGATCAACGCGAAATTGATGCACGCGACGAACATGACATCGAGCTTTTCAAACCGCGAGAAAATGCGCCGAAATCTCTTGAGCCGACGGAACAGCCGTTCGATCTCG
>DATHTZ010000421.1:0-1783 GCA_035462675.1 Nitrospiraceae bacterium
GTTTCACGGTTCCTGGGAGCGAAGCGAGAACGCCGTTTAGCAGGCACCTTTCCCTTTAATCACTGCCGCAGGCGTCGCAAGGAGAATCTTGATGTCTGCCCAGAGAGAATGCTCTCTGGCATAGCGAAGGTCCAGCCGAACCATCTCGTCGAACGTCGTCCGGCTCCGGCCAGTCACCTGCCATAATCCCGTAATGCCCGGCTTGGCGTCCAAAACTCGGTGACGATGCCATGGCTTATACTGTTGCACCTCGTACCAAAGCGGAGGCCGCGGACCGACCAGCGACATTTGGCCAACCAGCACATTCCATAGTTGAGGAAGCTCATCGAGGCTCGTCTTCCTTAGAAAATGTCCTATCGGAGTAATCCGCGGATCGTTGGTCAACTTGAAGACCTTATCCTGCTCTTGTCCCTTGTCGCTCGAAGTAATAAACCAGCTCACATAATTATGATGAACCCCATGATCTGCATTGGCATGCATAGATCTAAACTTGCACATCATAAACGGTTTCAACATCTGGCCGATTCGCATCTGGTGAAACAACACTGGCCCACGGGATGATAATTTCACAAGCCCCGCTATGGCCAAGAGCAGCGGCAAGAGGAGGAGGAGCGCAAGACTACCGAGAATATCCATGCCCCGCTTCAACATCTGAAACAGAGCGATTCTATCTTGCTGTATATGCAATTCCGGATACAGAAACGGATCCACCGCCGGAAGTTCATCATCTCCGAGTTGCGGTGGCTCAGGATAGACGCACAGCTTGATCAACAATCGCTCGGTGAGACCCCCTTCAAACCGATTCGTGATCTCTTTTTGAAATTCGGATTCGAGTCGCTCGCACGTGCTTGCCAAGTTCGCCATGTCGATCTCGGGAACGATCAGGCCCATGATGGCTCCTCGTTCAAACCATCCGACAATATCGATGTCCGACTTGATCGCCGACAACGCATTGGCAATCCCAGCAAACAGTGCTGACGTGTTGTCGTGCCGGCTATCCTGCACGCCGATCAACAGCATCGCCAGGGCCAGTCCAGATCGGTCCGCGCGTTTGCGCTCTCTCGTGACGATTTCCAAGAGCTCTTCGTCGAAAATCGGTTGAAGGACCCCGACCCTTTCCCTTTTCGCGAAGGATGACATCGTACTTCCTCCCCTCGGGGCCTACCCGACCACATGATCCCACTCATGCAGCCGAATGGCGACGCCAAGACACCTCTGCATTCCGTCACCCAACCGCGTATGCAACTTCTTTATGCTGTTTGAGCGATTGTTCCGCCGCCTCCAGAATTCGCACGACTCGCAGACCAGCCTGCCCATCGTTGAAGGGTTTCATGCCGCCCTTGACACAATCCAGGAAATATCGGGTTTCAAGCTGAAGCGCTTCCAACTCTTCGACTTTGGGCGCCCACATATCGCCGCTTCGATAACTGACCAGAAGTTTATGAACCCCCAGCTCCGTCTTTACATCAGCCCCCTTGTCATACACCCGTACTTTTTCAGCTGGATCCAGATCATTCCATAACAGCATCTTCTTCTGACCACCTATCAGCGTCGTCCGCACCTTGACCGGCGAGAGCCAATTGACGTTGATGTGCGCGAGTACATTATTGGGGAAATAGATCGTCAGATGCGCAACATCCTCCAGGCAGTTCACATGTGCGCTGCCTGTCGCCACCACCAAGTCCGGTTCCAACCCGATCAGATAATCCATGATGGACAGATCATGCGGAGCGAGATCCCACAACACATTGACGTCAAGCTGGAAAAGCCCCAAGTTAACGCG
>DATHTZ010000422.1:0-2167 GCA_035462675.1 Nitrospiraceae bacterium
GTCCAATGCACCGTCAGCAAACCCTCCCTTGTTGAGAAAGTGGTTCGGAACGCGGTCATGATCTCTCGCGAAATCGGCCCAACCTATCTCCAGCTCTATACGCCTTGCATTCTCGAAATCGGGAAGAACAGCATGGAAGGGCTCCAGGAAATGCGGGATTCCGAAAAACCAACTGAGCGGTTCGCCTACAAAGAATACGTCAGCGAGCCAGCCAAGCAACTCCTGGCAGAGATAGCTGCTAAGGACAAGGAAAAGAAGGCCGCGGCGAAGCAGCTCGCCTCTCAGGGAGCCTAATCCGAATTCTGGAGGAGAGACGATCATGATCAAGAAAAGACTGAATATTCGGATGTCGGGATTAGGTGGACAGGGCGCCGTCACAGCCGCGCACGTTCTCGCTATGGCTGCCAACCGCGACGGTAAGTTTTCGATCTCCAATCCCTTCTTCGGCGCCGAGAAACGCATGGCGCCGGCGGAGAGCTATTGTCGGATCGGCATCGAACGGATCTACGACCGTGGCGAGCTGGTATTTCCCGACGTCATCCAGGTCTTTCATCCCCAGGTCATCACCATGGGGAAGAGCTACACCATGCCCTTCTACTCCGGCGTGAAGGAAGGTGGCCTCGTCATCATCAACTCCGACCAGGAACTTCTTTCGGCAGACGACGTAGACCGTCTCAATGATCTAAATGTTAAAGTATTTTACATTGCGGGAACCGAACTCGCGATCGAGGTGGCCGGCACCGAGTTATCGACGAATATGTCGATGATCGGATCTGTAGCGGGTATTACCAAATGTGTCTCAATGGAGTCCCTGGACGGCGCCTTACAGGAACGGTTCGGAAAGAAGTTCGTCGCCTCCGGTGGAACCGCCTCCTTGGATGAAGCGATCAAGAAGAAATTTGCCAAGAAAGAAATGTTGCTGGCCAAGAACCTTGCGACCATGCAGGCGGCCTATGAAATCGCCAGCGAATGGGCAGAGAAGAATAAGTATGAGCTGCGAGTCGGCAATCCTGCCGTTGCGGCTTAACGAGAGAGAAGGAACCAACTCGCATGTATAACGTAGCCCAAGTCATCGATGAGAAATGCGTGGCCAAGAAGGGATGCCGACTGTGCATCATGTATTGTCCGGAGGCCAACTGCCTCGACCTCAATCCAAGCAAGATGGTGGCCGAAGTGACCATTGACCGCTGTAAAGGCTGTGACCTCTGCGTGGTCGTCTGCGACGCGGCCAAACATTATGCCATCACCATGCAGGCAGTCAGCGCCACCGGGAAGCTGATGTCACAAAAAGGCGAGTCCGCCGCGCTTGGGCAGGCCTACCAAGGGTAACCATTTCGTATAGCGGATTTCCGCGCAAGACCCCATGGCGCCTGCGCTATGGGGTTTTTTGTTGGTACCGCTGTGGAGGATATAGATGGAAACTGAAGATAATGTCATTAATGAGCTCGTTCGAGAGATTGCCGGTCTGATCCACGAGTACCCAAAAGTGCTCGAACGGCGTGCAGCCGAGATTCATGCCAGCGGGAAAGACCCGGATTTGGCACACACACTCGTCAAGGCCGCCGATACCATGCGCGACAGTGGGAATCTCTATCTCACCTGGGCAAAGCACTACGCATCCGTCGCAGCAGGCAATACCGATGCGAGCTCGAGTGAGGATGAAACCGAGGATTTCGACGTGTAGCTGGATGCTGAAAACGTCTGCCAGCCGATCTCGTTCATTTGGATTATCTGGTCTATCTGGTTCAACTAAACAAACGAGACAGACCAGACAGACCGGACTTGCCTCAGCCGTGCAGACCTGTAAAACTCAGGCGTGCCAGAATATTTCCCGCAGCCTGTTTATGAAACGTGACTCTCCCTATCCGCCCCTTCGACAAAAAAGCTCGCTCCCTCCCCACCAGTTCATGCTAGAATGCCTTCGTTTCGGCTGGACCAAATTCCCCGGTAGCTCAGTTGGTAGAGCAGCCGGCTGTATTACCATGCAGCCTCCATGGGAAACCGTGGTTGAAACTTCGGGTGAATTCAGGGAAGCCTGCCCCGATTCCACAACGAATCGGAATGGGAATCCTGAGCGAAGCCTGCCGAAGGGTCAGTGTGTAGGCAGGACCGTGCAGAGACTAGAGGCTGCGGAACCCGTCCAATAATGCCTCAACAGCGCCCGACA
>DATHTZ010000423.1:0-3843 GCA_035462675.1 Nitrospiraceae bacterium
GAAGACTTCGATTGGTGCCGGTCGGGCTGGCCGACAGGGACACCGAGTTGAAATTTTACCTGCCGAAAAACCCGGCCTATGTCTCATGCTCAACCGTGAACTTGTAAAAGACAGCAGAGTACTGTACGGCGCCGTGCGTTCGCGTATCGAGCCTCATGCAGCAGCTGGGTGACACGTCCATCGACCTGCTCAAGATGGACATCGAGGGGGCCGAGTATGGGTGATCAGAGATCTGGTGGCCACAAAGCTCTTGCCTCGTGTGTTGCTCGTAGAGTTCGATGAGGCGCACACGCCGATGGATGGTGAAGACGGCACAAGGATCAAGCACCATATTGAGCTGCTTGAGCACGCAGGGATGCGATGCATCGCTGTTGATGGCTGCAACGCCAGCTTTACGTGCGTACTAGGTGATCCCGATGTTGCTCATCAGGCACTTTTGTCTGGTCTCGGGTATGCCTCTCAGGAACCTGTTTCAGCCATTGTGGATACAATCGATGACCGGCTTGCTGGTGGCCGCCCTATCCTTTGTAACTTGGGCTGCAGCCCGCGACATTAACCGCTTGAACTAATAGAGATTTCTACGACTATGTACGTACTGGACTCCCGTGAGATCATCGCGAACGATTGTTTCCATCCGATGCCAGTTGTGATGTTATATACTCCTCTCACGCCATCGAACACTTCGACAGGGAAGGTGCGCAACTCGTATTGACTAAATGTGACCGCGCTCTCAAGGTCGGTGGCATTCTGTGGTTAGTGACTCTGACCTGGAGGGAATTGCTGGAGCCTATCTCTCATGCCAGGAGGCTGATCAGTGCGTCAACAGGGGTAGGCGTGGGATATGAATGGATTATGGTGGAGGTTAGTAGATCAGTTGGTCCGTCACTAAAGTGGCGGAGAAATCCTCAAGCGGTGGTGTCGTCCCGAGATGCCGGCGGAGGATTTATTACCCAGCGTGTCGGCACGGATTATTGAGGCAAACGACAGCATTGTTCGGCGGTCGCTCTTTTTTTCAACATCCTATTCTGTTCCAAATCTATCTTAGCGAAGAAGAACCAGTAAAAGCTAGCGCGTCCGGCGTCGGATAAAAACCATAAAATTTGAGTTGAGGATTCTGAGCCCATGAGTGATATCGCCATCCGCGTGGAACATCTTTCCAAGCAATATCATATTAAATCTGTTAACGAACGGCACGATAAATTGGGCGATAAGCTTGCGGATGGGCTGAGCTCGCTCTTTGGGCGGGCCCGCCGACCGCATCTGAGTCAGAGTAGTTTCTGGGCATTGAAAGATATCTGTTTTGAGATCAAGGAGGGCGAAGTCATTGGCCTCATCGGAGGTAACGGGGCCGGCAAGAGTACACTGCTCAAGATTCTGTCCCGCATCACGGGGCCGACTGAGGGGAAGGCAGAGGTTTTTGGCCGGATGAGCTCCCTTCTCGAGGTTGGCACTGGCTTTGTGGGAGACTTGAGCGGGCGCGAGAACGTCTATCTTAGCGGTGCCATCTTAGGGATGAGAAAATCAGAAATTGATCGGAGGTTCGACGAGATCGTTGAATTCTCAGGAGTAGAGGAGTTCATCGACACGCCTGTCAAGCGTTACTCAAGTGGGATGCACGTCCGTCTCGGCTTCTCGGTGGCTGCCCATCTCGAGCCTGACATTTTGGTGGTGGACGAGGTGCTTGCGGTCGGCGACGCAGTCTTTCAACAGAAGTGCATGGGCAAGATGGGAGATGTAGCGAAGGGCGGCCGAACGGTGGTATTGGTCAGCCACAATATGGCTGCGATGCAGGGTTTGTGTTCCAAATGCTACCTGTTGAAGGGAGGTCAACTGGTCGCGGAGGGGGCGCCACGCACGGTGATCGAGCAGTACATGGCGGGCACCGCGTCTGGCGAAGTAATCCAATTAGGACAGCGGAAGTATCGTCAAGGAACTGGTGAGATCCGGTTCGAGGAAGTCACAATTTGCGACTCGAAGGGCCGAGCGATCGACAATGCCCTCTGCGGTCAAAACATCTCCCTCGCTGTGTCGTATCGCTCACGCAACGACAAACCCATTTCGCGACTTGACTTGCACATCACGTTTTACACGACCGTTGGCCAGTTCATGTTTAACTGCTCGAGCGAGGCCAGCGGGCATCCGTTCGGTGTTCTGCCGCCGCAGGGACAGGTCTTTTGCCACATTCCTGAGTTACCACTCGCACCAGGCCGATACAGTTTCAACTTGTACTCGACTGTTAGGGGTGAGGAGGCGGATTGGGTACAACAGGCAGGCTCGCTCACTGTGGCTGCCGGTGACTATTTTGGTACAGGTCAACTGAAGACCCATAAGGAAGGATTTCTCGTCAAACACAAATGGACGGTGAGCCCACCACCCTCCTAGCTGTTCAAAGGCTCAGATGATTATAGGGTAGTTTTAACAACGGGCGTCTGGCCGCTGATGAGGTGCCTCGTAACGTAGGGTCGCTAAAAATTCCCAAATCCTACGTGCTAGAGCCTCTTGTGTTACAACCTCAATCAATACTGTAGGGCCCAAGCCGGCTATCGTGACGTATGCGTTTTCTACTTCTGGACTTTGATTATCCTGCATTTCTTGATTGGCTGTACGCTAAAAATCCAGAGTTACATGAACAGCCATTTGATGAGCAACTGAGGGTCAATACGGAGGCCTGCTTTGGACAGGTGGGCTTTTGGACCAGCAACCTCCGGGCACTTGGGCACGAGGCGTACGAGATTCATGTGAACAATGAATTCATGCAAAAACAATGGGCGCGGGAGCATGGGTTAAACGTGAGTCCGGATTGGCGCTGGGAGTTCCGATTGAGACGTGGAATAGTACCATGGGCCTCCCGCATTCGACTGCGTCGCTGGTTTGACGAAATTCTGGCAGCTCAGATTAGACACTATAAGCCTGATATCTTACTTAACCTATGGATGCCCGGTATAAGTAGGCGCTTCCTGCAGGAGATGAAGCCGGATGTACGGCTGTTGATGGGGCAACATGCCTCTATGCCTTTGTCCGATTCGGAGGATTTCAGTTGCTATGACCTTGCAATTTCGTCTTTCCCGCCCACAGTTGAATACTTTCGCCGGAAGGGCATCCCTGCTGAGTTGAACCGGTTGGGTTTTGAGCCAAGTATCCTCACTCGCCTCGGATGCGGAACGGAAGCCTTCGACCTTACATACGTTGGCAGTTTCGGCAGTTTCCATAACATCCACACCAGCAGGGGGCCCTGGCTCGAGACTCTGTGTTCGCGGTTTCATCAAATGAAGGTTTGGGCGCCGGAGCAAGATTTTGAAGAGCTCTCTCCCTCCTCGCCTATCCGAAAGTGCTATGTCGGTCAGGCATGGGGGTTGGAGATGTATGAAATTCTTTCTCGTTCCCGGATTACGCTCAACCATCATGGCACTATCGCTCCTTATGCGAACAACCGACGCCTCTATGAAGCAACCGGCGTAGGAGCACTCTTGATAACTGATTCGAAGAAGGATTTACATGAGATGTTCGAACCGGGCAAGGAAGTCGTTGCCTACCGTACTCCCGAAGAATGTGTCGAGCTGACCCAATACTATTTGGAACACGAAGATGAGGGGCAATCGATTGCACGGGCCGGAGAGAAACGTACGACCAAGGAGCATACATGCTACGAGCGTACACGGGAGTTACTTGATATCGTCCGGAGGTACAAGTAATGCGAATTGAATTAGAGTTCTCATCAAGTTCCAGTTGCCGCATGTTGTATGGTTGCTTTGATGGACCGAGGAAGCCTATCCTCTGTCTTGAATTGTATGTGCAAGAAGTTACTCTGACAGTCCGGTAGAGTCCTTGCCCTCACGAAAGGAG
>DATHTZ010000424.1:0-7177 GCA_035462675.1 Nitrospiraceae bacterium
ACTTTTCGGCGCACCTCTTTTCGAAAGCGGTTCAAGAACGTCGCGGCGCTCATGTTGTCGGCATAGACAGGGGCGTCGGAAAACAGTCGCTTCAGATCTGGATCGTACAATGACGGTCGTTCAACCCCATAGTGTCTGCGCTTTCGCTCATAGTGCTCGCGCAAGGTCTTCTTCAGTTCGGACAGGGGATCGATTTCCTCCCTCGTGACCACCTTGGGCGGAACAGCCGCCAGCTCTCCCATCAACCCCTCGACATACTGCAACTTCTTGAGCACCGGCCATCCCTTGTAGCGGTCGGCCCATGTCGAGTCTGGTGTCAGCCAGACCGCAAAGGTCTCCGCAAAGTCTTCATCCGGATGGCTTTGCGCATACCACACATCGAGATGCCGCACGAAGCTCCGACTGTAGGGCCTGGGGCTGTAATATTTTGGATAGGGGTCGGACGAGCGACCAAAGACTTGTTGCCGACTGCGGAGACGGCGGAGGCGATAGGCATTTTCCAGAGCGTGGCCGGCCTCATGCCGCAAAATACGCATGCACCATTCCTGGGTCCCGCCCTCGACCTCAAGCATCTGCTCCATTTCAAGTTTCGCGAGTCGTGGATGGGCCAGATAAAACGGCACGGCAATCCCCGGCACCCCATCCGGAGTAAACCATTCGTTGGACAACCAAAAGTGGGGATGGAATATGAGCCGTCTGGCTTCGAGTTCGGCGTAGAGTTGCTGGATCTGTCCTGACAGGAATGTCCCGTCGAGAGTGACTCCGAGTTGGCGCATGGGGAGGTTCAAGAGCTTCTCATTGGACCACGAGACCCATTCCGGCTCGTGATCATCACTGTCAGACGCTGTCACATCCTGTGTCCGTACTCGTTGCATCGATGCCTTTCCCCGCGTATTCAACCTGCAAGAGATGCTGTGGAAAATATAGCAGATGCTTCAACATTGACTCGACTATGAGACCATTCCGTTGACCGCCGCCCATAATGTGGAGAAAAATGTCCGATCGAGTCCAAGAATGAACCGGCAGAGGCAATAGGTGCCGTAAACCCGAGCTAATGGAGGCGAGAAAGAATGGCGGGTGCTGTGGCCCAGATAAGATCAATCACCGACCACACGTAAGCGCGAGCCCGTTCGGGGTCGGTCTCCCAATCCGGCATCACTTCATGCAGATCCAGAATCGGCTTGTCGTGGCCGAGGCAGATCTGATTAAACAGTGGAATGTCACGTCCAAACTGTTCCCGGACAAAGACTTGGTGGTCTCGTCCCATTGCAACGACCAGGTCGGCAGCCTCTACCAACTCCTTGGTGAGCTGTCGCTGGACATGTCTGCTCGAATCAGCCCCGTTCTCGCGTAATCGGGTCTGGACCCAGTGATGTACCGACTGCGGCTTGGCGTCGATCCCGGCCGAGCTGACGATGCAAAACGTGCCGGCGCCGAGTCTGGCTTTGAGCGCGTACTCTGCGGTCACGCTCCGAAAGATGTTTCCCGTGCACACGAATAGCACTGACTGAAGTTTGCCACCGGAGCAGTTTTCATCATTCCCCATGATACCCCCGGTTGAAGGTCGACAGCCGCGTGGCTGACCGCGTAGAATGCCGACCGATGTCACATTCAGCAAGCCCCTCACGCCCATACCTGAAACTAGATGACACCTCGGAACAGTTGCAAACCAAACTGCTTCGCCTTGTTGGGGAGACCATTGGCGGGTACGGTCTCATTCACGACGGCGACAAGATTATGGTGTGCCTGTCAGGCGGGAAAGACAGCTACGCACTGCTCGATTTATTACTCGTTTTGCAACGGCGTGCTCCGATTCACTTCGACCTTGTCGCAGTGAACTTGGACCAAAAGCAGCCGGGATTTCCCGCCCATGTACTTCCTAACTATCTCTCACAGATCGGAGTGCCGTTTCATATCGAAGAACGGGACACCTATTCAATCGTTAAGCGACTCATCCCTGAAGGACAGACCACCTGTTCGCTCTGCTCCCGACTCCGTCGTGGCCATCTTTACCGCGTCGCCACGGAATTAGGCGCGACCAAAATCGCACTGGGTCACCACCGCGATGACATCATTGAAACCTTGTTCCTAAACTTGTTCTATACCGGCAAGCTCAAGACGATGCCGCCGAAATTGCGCTCAAAAGACGGCAGGCATGTGGTCATTCGCCCGCTGTCTGCCGTGCGTGAGAACGATCTCGCTCGGTATGCGGAACTGCGTGCATTTCCCATTATTCCCTGCGATCTCTGTGGTTCGCAAGAGGATCTCAAGCGGAAACAGGTGAAAGAGTTCCTGCACGAATGGGAAGAACGATCGCCTGGCTGTACAGACAGTATGTTCGCTGCCCTGTCGAACGTGGCGCCGCCATTTCTCCTGGACCGACGGCTGTTCGACTTCGTGGACCTGTGTGCATCCGATCAGGCGGAGGGGCACGAGGATGTCTGGCTCGACCACGAGAACAATACCTGATCAGAAATCCTCTCCCTAAATCACATCGCCACAACGCTCGATTCCTCGAGAAGCACTCCAGGACTCTCATGAGAGTCCGTGGGTATATTGAGAACCTCTTGGATATGAGCTTGCTCCCGTGATCCGCTGATCGTGGATCGCACTGTGAGTACGATGGTCCACACGGTGACAAACGAGTGCGGGAGTCGGACTCGCTATGTCTTGAGTTTTTCAGAGTACAGCTTGCGGAACTTGACCACTTTCGGCCCGACGACGACTGTACAGTAACCCTGAAAGGGGTTCCGCGCAAAATATTCTTGGTGATAGGGCTCAGCTTCGTACCAGGTCCCGGCAGGAGTGATTTCCGTCACGATCGGATCGGCATAGAGCTTCTCTTTCGTCACGGCAGCAATCACTTCCTCGGCAATCTGCTTCTGCTCTGGTGTATGGTAGAAAATTGCCGACCGGTATTGAGTCCCGACATCGTGCCCTTGCCGATTCAGGGTCGTAGGATTGTGGATGGCAAACAACACGTCAAGCAACTCGCGATAGCTGACGACCGTGGGATCGAACGTGATACGGACCGCTTCTGCGTGGCCAGTGCTGCCGCTACACACGCCCTCATACGTCGGATGATCTACTTGACCACCCATGTAGCCAGATTCGACTGCGACCACACCCTTCATCTGGTCATAGACCGCTTCGAGACACCAAAAGCAACCGCCGGCCACGGTGGCTATGTCATATTGAGTATTCGCTGATGATACAGTGTGTCCCATCGTGCAGATTTCTGATGATAAGGCCTGAGGTACGTCGAGGAAGATTCGACTTTCCTTCAGATCCTACTACTGCCTTATACCATAGACGCTAGGAAGCCGTGAACAAGCGCGGACTCCTCATACCTAAGAAGATGGAGGTAGGGTACCCAAACCGTCTGAATCTAAGAGAGGAAGGAGGAACGAGAACGGTTACGCCATACGTTCATCGTCGAGAGTGGCAATGACCCGCTTGAGTTTTGCCTCCTCATCAGGCTGAATCTTCATGAATTGGATGCCAAATGTATTGGCCTTGACCCACCGCACTTGGGCTTCATCGATCCGCAAAGGCCAATCAAGCCCAGGGACATAGATGCGGCATTCAAACGAAGCTCCCACGACGACCGGCAAATCCGTTTCGATCATACAGCCACCGGCAGAGAGATCCAGCGTCCGACCTTGGCCTTCTCCTTGCCCGCCCGAAATGGTGCTTCTGAACTGTGATGTAAAACGTGGCTGCTGGCGCTTCTCCTTAGGAGGCTCCTCTTTGGTCATGCGAGGCTGATGATGCCTCTTACTTAAATCCCGCTTTTTATTCACAATAGCCATGCTTGTTTCACCCCAATCAAACAATGAACCCCGGGCTCGCTATAAGAGGCACCGGGGTTCTTTAGAGGCCGTGAATCGCTCGGTTACTACTTCACATTTAACAATACGTGCCCACGGCGATTCTGCTGATAACAGGATTCGGCAGGATCCGTACAGAAAGGGCGCGCCTTACCGTACGACACAATCGCCACCTGCTTGGGGGCGACACCCGATTCGATCAGATAGCTGCGCGCAGCCTTGGCTCGCTTATCCCCCAACACGATGTTGTAATCGGCCGTGCCCCGTTCATCACAATGACCCTCGACCTTCATCACTGCTCCAGGATGATCCTTCAGCCACAATGCGTCGTGGTTCAATGCCTCCATCCCTGCATCTGAAAGCACCCACTGATCATATCCAAAGAATATGTCCTGTAAGCCGGCCTCGATGGCCGCTTTTTCCTCTCTGGTTAATTCCGCGCGCTGACGGGCACTCATTCCAGAGGGGGAAAGCGATACAATATCGCCGCCCTTTCCCAGGCGTTCTTCCGAGGGATTCTGAGAGAAACCACTTAGCGCTCTCCCTGAACCACCGTTTTGCCCAGATCCTGCTCCCGTCTCTCCATCAGACTGCAGCCATTTCATGCTACAGCCCTGACTAACCAATAGGACGAGCCCCATTGTTGCCACGATACCTACTTTCATTGGACTTCCGGTCATGATTATTCTCCCATTTTTTGAAAAGGTGGGGCCTGCGTATATGAAATATAGCACCTGAATGAAAAAATGAGGCGCTCCTGCAGCTCGCAGCCGTTTCGCTTGAATTGTCAGGCTGTTGCAGATGGATCTTGAGGATGAACCCGGCACAGTGGGGGGGGGTAGGTGCCCCCTCTGTAGCCAACAGCAATAAATAGAGAGAGCCAGCGAGGAAACAGTTTAGAATTGGGTCGATTTGCGATCAGCCCACCGAGCCGGACGCATCACAGTGCTTAACGCGGCGACAGCGCAAATGAAGGCCAACATGGTCAAACCCACCATTAGAAAAAAACCGGCCCGGACGTCATGGAGGACTGCATGAGTCATGATGCGCCCCTCCTCTTGGTGACTGTACTTTTATCCGCTCAGCCATCCGCAGGAACAAATCCAGGGTGCCGTGGGATCCTGCTTCGTCAACCAACGGCCACAGCAGGGACAATGCCTTGTTCAGGCCTGCCGAGCACCTCGGTCTCGAAACCTCCTACGAAAAAACCTCACGAGGTCTTGCCTATAGCATAGCACCATTCAGATACCCCATTGATATTGGCTATTGATAGAAGGGTACTGTCGGAGGGTCGAGAAATCTATGCTGCTTTGGCGGGGGACGACCGCTCAAAACGGCCAGGTAGATCAGTTCTCAGCTGCTGATACTTCAATAATTTTATCGGGAGTCTTTCCAGGGTGACATGGTGCGCCAGGAGGGACTTGCCCCCCAACCCTCGCATCCGAAGACCTACCCAGTAACCTTGAGACTGAGAGTGAGTAGGAGTGATAGACAGCGACGCTACCCCTATAATTACAGCGATCAGTGGTAATGGAGATGTATTGGCAACCGTGACCAAAACCGTGCCTGAACCGTAACCAGAAAAGTAGGATCTCGATATCAACGTATCCAGGTTAATATCACAGATTTGTCGCGCGTCCGACGAATCGACGACCACTGACGACCTAGAGCGACAGCCTGCGATGTCAGAGGAGTGAATCAAAGGGGTTCGCGCATTTTTATCGCGATCAACTGCTAATGAGTTAGGTCCTAAACCGGGACCAAAATGGGGAGCGGAACCGGGAGTAAAATAGAGATCAGTGTAAATATCTATAACTGTCTATGGGCGCCGAAGGCGGGATTTGATTTGACGCCATTTTACAACCCCATCAATGATACGGGTTTAACAGGGTTCGCCATGACCCTCGATGAGCTATGAAGAGTCTCCGAGTGAGACAGAGTGAGATGGAATGAGCGAAAAGTAGCCCTGCAATACGACCGTGGTCCCTTACGAAGACAGGGCTCAAAAAATCACCATGACAAGAACTTCAAGCGGAGCAACTTAGGACATGCTTCTAGTTGCTCATCAATAACCCCGTCTGAACATCAACCCACCAATGTGTGTGGAGACCCTCCTGAAGAAGGATTGTACTTGTTGCCCCAGTATTTTAGACTCCGCTCCGAGTGCCGTTAGAGCATATGCGCCCCATGTCCGGCGATGCGTGCGTGATCAACCAGCTAGCGGATAACGCCGCCGACCTTTCGCAAGGACAAGAAACACTCAAGCAACATCCTGCTATCGAATGGCTCGAGGATAGGATGATAAATGCCTTGTAATTGGGTTGGGGACGTTATGCTTCACGCGGGCGTCTTATGTTTTCGGGAGGAGAGGTGTTGATGTTTCTCAAACTACCCCACCGCACGTTAGGTTTGGGCATGGCAGCGATGGCGTTCATTTTAGCAATAGCCGTGACGGCTTCCGTAACGACAGCGGGCTCTTCCAATTTGCCTTTGGAGTCAGCCGTGAGCCTAGCGTCAAGTGGGTCGGACGAGGAGATGGTATCGAGTCTCATCGTGAAGCCACACGCGGAAGCCGGCGCCCAATTATCCAATGCCCTGCACGCCTTTGATGCCAGGGGCCTCTCGAAATCCGCCCATGTGCCATTGACAGTGGTACGCCCGATGTCCGACAACGCCCACGTGATCAAGCTGGACCAGCCCGTCACATTGTCCGAGGCGCGAGTCATTGCCGCACGGTTAATGCACAACGATCCCAGCCTCGAATATGCTGAGCCAGACCGGATCCTGCATCCGCTGACCACCCCCACCGATCCTCGTTATGGTCAGCAGTGGAATTATTTTGCCCCTAATGGCACCACCAACAAGGGTGGAGCCAACCTACCGCTGGCGTGGGATGTGACCAAGGGCAGCGCGTCCATCGTGGTTGCCGTGATCGACACGGGCTATCGCCCACACGTGGATTTACCTCCCGTTTTGCCCGGATTTGATTTTATTACCGATCCGCTAAGAGCCAATGATGGTGATGGCCGAGATGCCGATGCCCACGACCCGGGGAACTGGGTGGCAGCAGGCGAATGCGGGGTCGGCACACCGGCGAAAAACACCGTGTGGCACAGCACCGGTATGATCGGTCTCATTGCGGCTGTGATGAATAACGGCCAAGGTGGCACGGGTGTTGCCCCCAACGTTCGGATCTTGCCGGTACGAGTGGCTGGAAAGTGCGGGGCCCTCATGTCGGATATGGTTGATGGGATGCGATGGGCGGCAGGCTTGTCGGTGTTTGGGGTGCCCACCAACCCCACTCCCGCAAAGATCCTGAACATCAGCATCGGCGATCACCATACGTG
>DATHTZ010000425.1:0-3221 GCA_035462675.1 Nitrospiraceae bacterium
GTGTTTCAAGACCGGAGCAATATCCCCTTGATAGTCAGGAGTATCCTTCCACTGTCCCTGTGCAAGCTTGATATAGAGCCCCAAGGCTCCGCCATTTAAGGTAGCCACAATATTCGAATCCCCGGAAACGGTCCCGTTGGAGAAGAATTCTAACGAGGCACGGATCCTGGACAGAATGGTTTCGTTGCCTAATGCCGGAGTTTCCAGATGATAGGCCTTCCCGCTTGTCTTGGTCAGTTCGGTGAACACCACATTGAGATCTTCAATGCCCAGGACTTTGTCCCAGTCAATTGATGTATGGCCATGGTCCGATACCAACACGAAGAGCGTCCGCTGCATCACTGCTTCATCCCGCAATCCCCGCCACTGAATCGGGTCGCCCGGCATGGCATCGGATACCGGTGTGGCATGGTGATTTCTCACAATGGCGGGATCTCCCGCGATGAATTTCGCGATGAGGTCATCAAGATGCGTGAGATATTCAAGACGTGCCTGCTCGGGATTCTCGGGGGAAAGATGTTCGGCATGATCGAGCCCGGCAAAATAGATCGTCATCAGAGTCGGAAGCCGCAGCCCCGCTCTTTCCTTGGCTGCGCCATTGAAATCTTGGAGTGATTTCACCGCCGCCCACAGCGCGTTTTCGTCCACGGCGGCACTTCGATTCTGTTGATAGCTCAGCAGGGTGTCGAAGTCAGACCGGATCGCCCCCTGCCCACTCCCACGCGTGAGCATGTGGTGCACGACAATGCTCTGCCCGCCACCCTGCCCGATATACTCATAAATCGTTTTCACTCGGCCGTTAATATCGTCGGAGAGGAAGTCGTCCCCCAGTTGTACCTTCACCGCGTCGATATGATACTCCGTATAATATCTCGCGACTTCGCGGTCCCTGAAAAACAGACTGTTCCCCGCAATCCCGTGCGCGCCTGGGTACACGCCGGTAAACATCGACGTCCAGGCTGCATAGGTGTAGGAAGGGAACACCGTCGTCGGTTGTTGCACGGCAATGCCCTTGGTCAACAGCAGACCGTTCGCATCAACGCGCACACCGAGCAGATCGTGTAAGCCTCCCGATTTTCGTGGAGGATTCTGCGTGAGATATTTGACCAGAGTCCCTTGATCGAGGCCATCAACGGCAAAGATCACGACATGTTCAATGGGGTGCCCGCCAAGAGAGCCATGTAACACGGTGTCGGCAGCGTATTGAACAGGGAGGAGGCGGCTACAACCGTGGACCCCTATGAGCAGGAGCACAAATAGCCAGGCAGCTACATAGGTAGTCGGATGCCTGGTGTGCAGACGAGCGGTGCTTCTGGCGATCATTGTTCCTAATCTTGGGAGGCACCGGTGACATCATCACGCGATGGGCGAAAACACTCGCCGTTCTCCAATCATTCCGGTAGTCAAAGCCACCCATATAGATCTACATGGGTGGCCACTCGTGCTCGCAGAAACGTGAAACTGTGGGTTATTTGATTTCGTGGACCCTGCCGGTCATGGCGTCCACATAGACTTTGTGCGTGTTCTTTCCATCCACGATTTCAATCTTATAGACGACGCGGCCGTCATCTTTTCCCATATTCACTTCAACCGTTTTGCCGGGCTTTGCCTGCTCCGCGGTTTTAATCGCGTCGACCATGCTGACGGTTGCTTTTTCACTGAGCGCCCTATCGGACTCGAACAGTGCCCAGGACGGGGCAACGGTCCCACCTAGCAAGATTGCCAATCCAACCGAGATGATTGCCTTCTTCATGAGTTCCTCCTTTTATTCAAATGTGTGATATCGCCCAACAAGAAACGACTGAACTTGCTTTCCCTATTATGGCTAGAAGCCCTGCAGCGGTCTGTCAAATTGGCTCATTCCTAAGAACGTGAGAAACCCGCCAATACGAGCATCTATCGTTTTCCATGAGGTCTGGCCTCAGGCCTTACCCATGAATCACTGTCGCGTGCGCGCCTGGCGTCCACCCACCAGATCGATCCCGTCGATCTTCATGAACAGGGCTCTTCCCATACCGACCATCCCGCGAGACACCGACCGTTTTGCCGCAGGAGGGCGGAGTCGATTGGCACGAACCACGGAGTCATCGATAGATCCACAATTGATGCATCGAGTTGCCAGGCACATAATATCTGCTTCCTGACTCAGGCCATCGAAGGTTTCGCGGACGAGCAGTCCCCTGCAACGTTGACAGACCATAGGACCTCCTTCTGTTTTCTTTGACGTTTAACTGTGTGGTTTATCTTGGTGCAGCGACGCCGGCTCGGGCGACAGGCTGCCTCCTCATCATTGGCGATCGTGCCGTTTCCTTCCACGTTCCGTAGTCGACCTTGGCCTTGGCGCAGATCGAGCACAGATGCGGCCCCAGGGCTTTGGAGGTGTAGCACGTCTCCAGATCCGCTGAACCACATTCACAGCAGAAGGCCAGATCTACACGCAGGAGGTCTTGGGACAATCGAGCCAATCGGCAGGTCACGATGTCATCTCCTCTCAGACAGACGGCGAGTGTGATCGGCAACATACCGAGAAAACAGACGGCAATCTGTACACTATTGCTCATGTTGGAAAAATTGATGTGGGAGATGCGCAGCAAAACATACTGAACGGTGAGCCGGCGAGAAACACGGGCGTGAATAGCACTGAGAGATGAGGTTGAGGATGATGAAGACATCACGACACCGAGGATACCCGACAGGGCAAGGTCAAAGCTGTGTTGCACCACGAGGAGGGGGAGCAGACGTTCAAACACTTGGTCAGCATACCCTTGCGCAACTAGAGATTGAAGCGCGTGATGGCAAATGTGGCATGTGACAAGGCCCAAAACCCATCCCCCCATGGATGTTTCGCAAGCGGCAACGTGGGCAGTCGGTGAGCCGGGATGAGATGTCTCGCTTCCCGATTGTGCCGGGCTTCTCACGACGGCGTCCTATTGCCTTCACAGCCGAAGCCACCGGAATTAGTGCCCTTGCTCTCGTCGACTACGTAGCGGCAAGTACCCATCTACCTCCAGCGCATTCTACGGCCTGATCAGCTTGGAAAATCGCGTGGAGTTTGCGAACGAGGCCACAGCGGAAGCAGCGACGTATCGACAAGTAGTGTCATAGTTGATCCTTCCAAAGTACCGTAGCCTTAGTCGGAGGACGACTTTGAGAAGTTGGTTGAAATAATCGAGACTGAATTGCACGCGGAGGTGATCGCTAGTCCCTGATTGTGTATACCC
>DATHTZ010000426.1:0-4203 GCA_035462675.1 Nitrospiraceae bacterium
CCACATAGGATCCAGCGATAATACCGGCCTTAGACACGGTAAAGACCTGTCGAACCTCGGCCCGTCCCAACACCCGTTCCTTAAGCGTCGGTTCGAGCAGCCCTTCCATCGCCGCCTTAATCTCGGCCAGGGCATCGTAAATAATGGTGTACAAGCGGATGTCGACGCCTTGCTGTTCCGCCAAAGCGGCAGCCTTCGGCTCCGGCCTGACATTGAACCCGACAACAATGGCGTTTGATGCGGCAGCCAACAGCACATCGGACTCTGTGATCCCGCCGACGCCGCTGTGAATGACACGCAGCTTGACCGCGGCAGTCGCAAGCTTTTCGACGCCTGCCGTCAACGCTTCAGCCGACCCCTGGACGTCGGACTTAATAACCAGTGCCAGTTCCTTCACCGACCCTTCATTAATCTTGGCAAACAAATCATCCAGCGTGACCTTCGCCGACCCGGACAAATCAGCCGTTCGCTGCTTACGGGCTCGATCTTCCGCAATCTCTCGCGCCACCCGTTCGTCTTTGACGACCTGAAATACATCGCCGGCAGACGGCACGCCTGGAAGCCCAGCTACTTCTACCGGAATAGAAGGACCGGCCTCTTGCACCTTTGCTCCCGTATGAGTAATCAGCGCGCGAACTTTCCCGCTAAAAATCCCGACGACGAACACATCGCCGACACGAAGCGTCCCGCTCTGAACCAGCACCGTTGCCACCGGGCCACGCCCTCGCTCCAGCTTGGCTTCCACCACAGCGCCCTTCGCCAACCGATGCGGGTCAGCCTTGAGCTCCAGCACTTCGGATTGCAGGAGAATCATTTCCAGCAAGGCGTCCAGCCCGATCTTCTCTTTGGCCGAAACCTCGACCATGATCGTGTCGCCGCCCCAGGACTCGGATATGAGTCCATGCTCAGACAGCGCGTTCTTCACACGATCGGAATTGGCGCCAGGCTTGTCGATCTTGTTAATGGCCACAAGAATCGGAACGGACGCCGCTTTGGCGTGATGAATCGCTTCGATCGTTTGCGGCATCACTCCATCGTCTGCTGCGACGACCAGGATAACAATATCGGTGATCTTGGCGCCACGGCCTCGCATGGCGGTGAAGGCTTCGTGGCCCGGTGTGTCCAGAAACGTCACCTGTTTCCCGCGTACCGCAACCGTGTAGGCGCCGATATGCTGCGTAATCCCACCGGCCTCGCCTTCCGCCACCTTCGTTTGCCTAATGGCATCGAGCAGCGAGGTTTTGCCGTGATCGACATGGCCCATAATCGTCACGACCGCTGGCCGTGGCTCAAGTTGGACATCCTCCTCCGTCTGCACAGCCGAATCGAGCAACTCCTCTCCGGCCTTCTCCATCGACACATCAATCTTGATCCCGTTTTCCTCCGCAATGATCACGGCTGCATCAACATTCATGGTCTGGTTGAATGTGAGCATCTGGCCC
The DNA here is from genome assembly GCA_035462675.1 of Nitrospiraceae bacterium. Lineage (GTDB taxonomy): Bacteria > Nitrospirota > Nitrospiria > Nitrospirales > Nitrospiraceae > Palsa-1315. The sequence continues at coordinate 1,443 of DATHTZ010000426.1, forward strand.
ATATCCATCAGCTTGCGCATGATGTCGGCAGGACGCTGTCCGATCAGCTCGGCAAACTCCTTCACCGTCATGCCTGGCGTCAACTTGAAGCTCTTCCTCCGTGGCTTGGTCACTTCCCCCGGCGTACTGTGATGCACGTGCTTGCTGCGATCGTCGCGGCGTTGCTGCACCGGAATGGCACGAAGATCCTGCCAGCGAGCTGCATCCTCACGAAGCCGAAGTTCTTCTTCTTCCCGCGTACGGCCCGGCTTACGAGCCTTCTTCCCCTTCTCTTTCAGACCTTCAGCTTGCATCTCTTCCAAAGAGAGGGCTTTCTTTTTTCCTGCGATCACATCGATGCTTGGCACAACAGCGGGCTTGACGGCAGCCGTGTGAGCCGGAGCGGTCATGGTTCCTATAGCATGTGGCTGGTCGGTCACCACCGGCAGGTCAATATGGGCAACGGCTGGAGCCTCAGCTTGCGGGTGCGCCGCTGTCGGCCGGCTCACCATGAGGGTATCGATGAGGGCTCCAGTTGTGCCTACCGATTCAACTGTGGGGAGGAACGCGGCCTCTTCTGCTGGAACGTCATCTCTCTTACGCTTGATCAGAATGCGGCGCTTGTCGGACTTGGGAGACTCCTCCACCGGCAGAGCAGATCCGGCCTTCGCTCCCGCTGCATGGTCGGATACCAGACCAACCTTACTCCGCTCACCCCGACCAGCATCGGCCACTACATCTCTGCCCGATGCTTTGAGTTTCGGACCGAGCTTCTCCAAGACCTTCTGCACCACGTCGTCATCCAGCACACTACTGTGCGATGCGACGGTGATCCCCATCCGTTTCAATTCCGGAATGAGATCACGATTTTCCATCCCGAGTTGCTTAGCCAATGCATACACACGCATGAGAAATTGACACTTACTCCTCTGTATCCGGTTTATCCAGCATCCGACTCTGCTCGGGCTTTTAATTCCTGCTCTCGGGCTTCTTCTTGCTGATGCAGCGCCTCGGTTTCCTCCGCCAACGCCGCTTTGATTTCTTTATCCCGTTCGACCTTTTCCTTTTCGTATTCCGTCGCACTGATGATATCGATCTTCCATCCAGTCAGACGAGCCGCCAACCGCACATTCTGGCCATTCTTCCCAATCGCTAACGACAGCTGGGAATCCGCCACGACGACCAACGCCGATTTCTTTTCCTCATCGACGCCGACCTTCTCAATGCTCGCAGGGTTCAACGCCTCGGCGATAAAGACACGCGGGTCGGAGGTCCAGGTAATGATGTCGATTTTCTCTCCGCGCAGTTCGCGGACCACCGCTTGAACCCGCGATCCTTTGATTCCCACACAGGCCCCGACCGGATCGACCGCCTTCTCGCGAGACGTCACGGCAATCTTGGTCCGATCACCTGGTTCCCGCACGATAGACTTAATCTCCACGATTTTCTCGAGCACCTCGGGCACTTCTAACTCAAAGAGCTTCGCCACAAACTGTGGATGGCTCCGCGTCAAGATAACCTGGACATCTTTCGGAGTCCGGCGCACTTCCAAAAGCATGGCCTTCACCCGATCGCCACCACGATAGGTTTCCCGCGGAATCTGCTCCTGAATCGGCAGTACCGCTTCTGTCTTGCCCAAATCCACTAAATAATTCCGGCGTTCTACCCCGAGAATGATGCCGTTGACCAGATCTCCTTGCCGGGTGGAGTATTCTTTTTGAACCGCCTCCCATTCAGCCTCTCGGACCTTCTGGAAGATGACTTGCTTCGCGGTTTGGGCGGCGATCCGGCCCAAATCGCTCATCTCGATGACCGACCCGATCTCATCACCGACCTCCGCTTCGCTGTCGAACTGGCGAGCTTCCTGAAGCGAGACTTCGGTTTTTGGATTGGCGACCGCATCGACGATGATCTTCTTGGACACGACGGAGATCTCACCGGTCTTGGAGTCGATCTCGACTTGAATATTCTCAGCCTGTCCGAAACGTTTCTTGGCAGCCATTTGAAGAGCGGCTTCGATTGCCCCGATCACCCGGCTCTTGTCGATGCCCTTTTGCCGACCAAGCTCGTCGATGACTGAAATTAATTCTCGATTCATAGCTTACTCTCCGACGGCTACCCCTGCAGCCATACTCCAATTACTTACTGCGGCATGTTCCTAATCGTAGCGATCGACTCCATCCAGTCGGTCTAAAACATAACAACGCGCCGCGCTTCAGCGATTGAGCCGAACTCAAGGATACGCATCTGCTCAGGTCGTGGATCATTCACCACGACCGTGATTCCTTGTTCATTCACTTCCTTCAGCACTCCGACCACACGCCACTGTCCGTCAACCGGCTGCCTGAGCTTCACGCTCACTTGCTCCCCTAATGCCCGGCGATAATCCTGAATCCGTTTGAAGGGCCGATCCAGACCCGGCGAGGAAACTTCCAGCGTATAGGCATGGGGGACTGGATCGGCCACATCCAAGGCTGGACCGATCCCGAGGTGTGCACGCCCACAATCGTCTACTGTGACGCCGCCTGTCTTATCGATATACACACGAACGACTGACCGCGCACCTTGCCCCACACACACGACGTCGACCAATTCTAAGCCCAATGCCCAGAGGATGGGCGACACCACCTCGCTGATGCGATCAACGACCGGTCGGGACTCCTTCACCGACACCCCTGGCCCCGTATCTTTGGATGGTCCATTCAAGAGATCAAACAAAAAAGTGGGCCCGAGCCCACTTCCAGTCCGGGGACCATAGCACGCCACCTATACCAAAGCAAGG
>DATHTZ010000427.1:0-2164 GCA_035462675.1 Nitrospiraceae bacterium
GTTCGACACCTGCTCCATGACATTCAGAAGCATCAGGTCGCGTTTCTCAATGGATCGACTGAGTCCTCTGCCCTGGAGAAACAGATCGAAGAGGATATTCGATCGGCCCAGGAGGTGGATGGTCGTTACGGAAAAGAATTGAAGACGACCCACGGCCTTGCTGGATTGGTGGAGAAATGGTCCACGACAAAATCCTTGATTCTTCGCAGTTCCAGCAATGCCAAACCTGAAAATATCAACTCGGCGTATGACGATATCGTCGGGAAGTCAATCCTCCCGCTCATTATCCAGGCCGGAGATACCTCGCAGCTGATCTTGGACCCCGATCTCGATAGTTACTACGCGATGGACAACGTCGTCCTCAATTTGCCCGCCCTGGGGCAATTGATCGCGCAGACCAACGCGCACGTCGCCGACCTGATTCTGACTCGTGAGAACATAGAATCCAAGAAACAGCTTATATCCTTCCTCTTGGCGAGGATCGAGCCGACAATGGAACGGCTCAGTACCGGACTCCAGACTTCCATTAATCAGAATCCATCTCTGCGCAGCAAGCTCTCCCTTCCCCTCCGTACACACATTGAGGCGATGAAGGCCTTCGATGATATGATCCGACGCCAGGTCTTGGACGCGGGACCAAGTGATTTCGCAAAAATCGATCTGAAGTCCATGAGCGCGAACGGATTGAAAGCTCTTGAGTCCAATTATGCGATGTATGACGTCACGATAGGCGTCCTTGACGAACTGCTCGTCACCCGCATAGGCACCTTCAATCAACGCCGGACAGTTTCGTTGAGCATCGTCAGTATCAGTATTGTGCTTGCCGCGCTGTTCGTTATCTCAATCGGACGCAGCATCAGCGGACCAATAGCAGAACTCAAAGAGGTGACGGATCGTATCAATAAAGGAGATTTAAGCACTTCCCCTGACATGGATCGGCGTGATGAAATCGGCCAGCTGGCCGGAGCGATCAGTCGACTTCAGAAGACTCTGCAAAGCGGTGGTAAAATGAAGGCCGCCGCTTAGGAACCGAACTGTCGGTTCGGCGGGCGGGTGCGAAGAGTAATGTTCAGCATCCTACAAAAGGACGGGACTCGATTGTCATGGCTCACATGCCGGTCGAGTCCCGTTGCCACAAAACTTCCGGCTCACCTTGCTGCTTGCCCATCCAACGGGCCAAAACAAACAACGCGTCGCTCAGGCGATTCAGAAAACGCACGAGAGCCGGATCCAACGGCTCTTCCTTCCCCAAACGCACACACATACGTTCCGCCCGTCGGCAGATGGTTCTGGCCTGGTGTAAGAAGCTGGAAATCTTGCCACCCCCTGGAAGAATGAATTCCTTCAGAGGCGGCAAGTCTTTCTGACACGTATCGATGAGTGTTTCCAGGCGAGTCGAGTCCCGTGCTGTGATTGTCGGCATATTCTTGAACGTCTGTCCAGGCGCGGTGGCCAGCAATCCGCCAACATCGAATAGCTTATTCTGTATCCAGCGCAGTTCCTCTTCTAACCGATCGGCAGACGGATGATTCCCGAGCGACTCCGCATTAAATGCCCTGACGACCCCGATTGTCGAGCTCAGTTCATCCACGTCCCCATACGCCTCCACCCGCGCGCTGTCCTTCCAGACCTGCTGGCCACCAGCCAATCGAGTCTTCCCCTTGTCACCCGTTCGCGTGTAAACCTTTGTGATCCGCATCAGCCGCTCCCTTCTTCATCGACGTTCACATACCGGATAGATCGCATCCATATTCACATATCGTTCTATGTGGTTAGCCCAACGATCCAGTTCACCGCGCAGATGTGCCGCGACGAGTTCAGACTCATGCGCCGAGATAGGTGAGAGCCCCTTGCGGCCACGGACACGATTCAACCAGCCCCTGCGGAACTCAGCCTGATCGAACAGCCCATGAATGCTGGTGCCCCAGACAAGACCACTCTGACTCATAGCGCCTTCGTTTCCCCTCGGGTTGGCTTCCCTGATTTCAGATTCTTCCGCGTGAAAACACGGATTGACGGCTCCACGACTCGTGCGGCCCATGTGGATTTCATAGCCACGGACTGGCGTGCGAGGTGCTACGCCATCGAGGAGCGACGTTGCACAAACTCGCCGGCAGATCTTTGGCGCATCAAGCTCCGTCGTCACGTCGAGAAACCCTAACCC
>DATHTZ010000428.1:0-5226 GCA_035462675.1 Nitrospiraceae bacterium
CACGCACCCTAACATGAATACCATAGCATGAGAAGGAAAATTACTTGTCACCCCTGAGAGAAGACCACACAGACCTGAGCCTAAAAAGATGGTGATAGACGGTCTCACCAACCTGAAATCCAATGGCCTGTCTGAGACGACACGGCACGTCCACGCAGGATGCTCAAAAAGTTCGCCCAGCAAGGCCGCAGCGAGTGAAGGCCCGAGGCGTACCCTCTGAGGTACGTTGAAGGTCTGAACGATGCGAGAACGCTGCCTGGTGAAAGGTGCGCGATGGCGCACCAGGGGTGGGCGGGTGAGAAAAGCGACTTTTTCAGCATCCTGCTAAAACACGAAGTGGGATGGGTGATCGATCGACCACTACGTCCCCACTTCATAATTGTCCGACAAGAATGAGGCGAGATTCTTACTTACCGTCCGAGCGCAACCTTGACCGCATTGCCGATCTCAGCCGGATTCTTCACCACTCGGACACCCGCTGCCTCTAAGCTCTTCATCTTCTCCGCTGCCGTGCCTTTTCCGCCGGAAATGATAGCACCGGCATGGCCCATGCGCCGGCCTGGAGGGGCCGTGATCCCAGCGATAAAGCTTACGACCGGTTTCTTCACCTGCTTCTTGATGAACTCAGCGGCCTTTTCCTCTGCATCGCCACCGATCTCGCCGATCATCACGATCGCCTGAGTCTCGGGATCTTTTTCGAATAACGCCATCACATCGACGAAGCCTGTCCCATTGACCGGATCTCCGCCGATGCCGACGCACGTCGTTTCCCCTAACCCTAGCGTCGAGAGCTGATGCACTGCTTCGTAGGTGAGAGTCCCACTGCGCGATACGACGCCCACCACACCCTTCTTATGGATGAAACCAGGCATGATGCCGATCTTCGCTTCATCGACAGTGATAACGCCGGGACAATTCGGTCCGATCAATCGAACATCCTTGCCTCGGAGCGCTCGCTTAACCTTCACCATGTCGTTCACCGGAATGCCTTCGGTAATGCAGATCACAAGCTTGATCCCGGCATCGGCAGCTTCCAGGATCGCATCGGCGCAAAAGGGCGGAGGCACAAAGATCAGTGACGTGTCGCATTCAGCCTTCTTCACGGCATCGCGCACCGTATTGAAAACGGGAATGCCCTCGACCTCTTGCCCCGCCTTGCCGGGAGTCACGCCCGCAACGACCTGCGTCCCGTAGGCCTTGCACTGAGTCGCATGGAACGAACCTTCCTTGCCCGTAATCCCCTGCACCACAACCCGCGTGTTCTTGTTCACCAGAATTGACATAACGTAATCCCTTTACCGGCTCATGTTTCTAACAGGTTATCGAAACGCTCGGTTTTCGTTCAACAGGCCGCCGTAATCTCAAGCGCGGCGACGGCACAGGAACAGCTCGCAGGATGCTCTAAAAGACTGTCCACGATCCGTCAAACGTGAAAAGTTTCGGAGAAAGAGTAGTCGGCTGTCTTACGTTTCACCTTTTACGTCCTACCTTTCACGACTCTTAAGAGCAAAGCGAGCATGCTGCCGACGGACTTTTTCAGCATCCTGCTAAAAGAAGCCTTTACTGTGAGCTTCTTGGATGGTGACTCGATGCATGTCGTATTGCGTTTCGTTCATGATCGTATTGGGGCCATCCACAAACGGCATGGCAAAGAGGAGAAAGAACTGAACCCAAAATCCAAGCCTCTCGCTCTTTACAATGTTGCCAATGACTTTCTGTTGACGATCTCTATACGTCGTGTTTGCGGTCACATCCTGCGACACAAAGCCGGGAATCATCGTAAGCGTGAGAGCAGAAATGATACCGGACCATGACAGCCCGTCACCTTCCTCCCCGGGGATGGCGATGTCAGCCTTGAGATCCGTCGGCTCACCCGTAGTGACAACCGAGGAAAACAGCTTCGATTCAGTGTAGGCCTTGACGGCTTGCACACGAAAATCTTCTGCGGTATCAGAGCTTATGACTTGACTGGCATCCCCTTGACGCCCTGCTTCAATCACGTGAATCGCGATAGATTTCTTCACTTGTTGGTTCGAGTGTGGCGGCCATTGAACAGGTGGCTTTATGTTCCCGTCCCGGACCATCATACATCCAGGAGCACTGACCAGCAACAAAACCAGAGCGAGCATTACTGAACGCATATCGTGTTACGCCGCCTTCCTTGTAACCCCCTCTATCACCACCCACGTATTCCTGTTACCAGAATGCTTATACCAAAATTTCTACCTTGGCTTATACCCCAAGGGAAGAATCTATGTTTCTTCGCTTTGATCTAAAGACTGGTCATGGCATCCCCTATGCCGCACCCTTTAGCACCAACTTGCACGAGATGACCGGATCTGCCGTCGCGAGCTGCGCGAAGACTCCGGGCACCGCACTGCCTCACCCATCCTCCTCTCTCCACGGAAAGGCGGGGGCTTTTCTTGCGGGTGGCGCCGGCTGGGCGCCCAAGTGCGAGCACGCTTGGGCTGCTCGGCGACAGGACCGGCCTCCTAATCTACGCTGCTTTCCCCGTCAACTTCACAATCTTTTGCGCCGCTTCCCACAGATCGTTCGCCACTTCCAGCTTCAGGCCTGACTCTGCTAGGAGCTTGCGCCCTTCGTCTGCATTCGTCCCCTGTAGCCGGACGACCAACGGCACGTTGATCTTCACTTCTTTAGCCGCTTCGATCACACCATGAGCAATCCGCTCGCAACGAACAATCCCGCCGAAGATGTTGATGAAGATCCCCTTCACGTTCGGATCTTTCAGCAGAATCCTGAAGCCGGCCGCCACCGTTTCTTTCGTTGCGCCGCCGCCGACGTCAAGAAAGTTTGCCGGTTCGCTACCCGCCAGCTTGATCACGTCCATCGTCGCCATGGCGAGGCCAGCGCCGTTCACCATGCAACCGATGTTGCCGTCGAGCTTAATGTAGTTCAGATTATTTTCTCCTGCTTCAATCTCGAGCGAGTCTTCTTCGTAGAGGTCACGCATCTGCTGTACATCGGCATGCCTGAACAGCGCGTTATCGTCGAACGAGACCTTGCCGTCCAGTGCGATGAGTTTCTTATCGCTGGTGATGACCAGCGGATTGATCTCGACCATGGCTGCATTCTTCTCCATAAACAGGCGATAGAGATTCCCCAGCATCTGGATGAAAGGAGTCACGACAGCCGGTTCCATGGCTGGAAGCCCAAGCGCGAAGGCGACGTTTCGCCCGTTGTACGATTGAAACCCGACGGCCGGGTCAATCGCTTCCCGGACAATCTTCGCCGGCCGGTGGGCAGCGACTTCTTCGATCTCCATCCCGCCTTCCGTGCTCGCGATAAACACAGGCCACCCGCTATCGCGATCGACAAGGATGCTGAGATAGAGTTCTTTGGCGATGCCCGCTCCTTCTTCGATCAGGAGGCGACGAACCTCACGGCCTTTCGGGCCGGTTTGGTGCGTGACGAGCGTCTTGCCGATCAGCTCCTTGACCAGACCGGGAACAGCCGCCTTGTCCTTCGTAATTTTGACGCCACCGGCCTTGCCTCGACCGCCTGCATGGATCTGCGCCTTGACGACAAACACGGGGGTATTGAGCTCTGCGGCCCATGCCGCTCCCGCCTCAGGTGAGGTAATCTCTCTCCCGCGCGGAACCGGAACCCCGAACTGCCCGAACAGCTGCTTCGCCTGAAACTCATGAACGTTCATCGTCGCTCCTTCTGTCGCTTCAGTGCTAAGTGCTGAGCTATGAGTGCTGAGTAGTGGAAGAATTCAGCCTCAGCACTCGCTACTTCATTATTCTTTCCTTGTGTACGGCGGCAGGATCATGGGTGACACGATGCCGTTCGCACTGCCGTGTTTTTTGGCCTCGGCACGAAACCCCTTGAGATGCCCGACCGTCAACTTACCTTGCGGCATGGCAGCGGCACGAGCCGCAGCCGTCTGCCCGGACCGTTTTCCAAAGACCATCAAGTCGAGGAGCGAATTACCCATCAATCGGTTTCGCCCGTGCAATCCGCCGGACGCCTCGCCCGCGACGAAGAGATTGTGCACATTGGTTTCTGAATTGGTATCGATCTTCACGCCGCCGTTCTGATAGTGCAGCGTCGGATAGATCAACACCGGGTCTTTGCTGATATCGATGCCGAATCTCTCGAACTGCAGCATCATCGCGGGGAAATGTTTCTCCAAGGTGCCGGGGCCATGTTCGGCATCGAGCAACGGGGTATCGAGCCAGACGCCGATGCGCCCGGACATCGTACGGATGCCTCGCCCCTCTTCACATTCCCGGATAATCGAGGAGGACACGACATCGCGGGTATCCAACTCATTGACGAACCGTTCGCCCTTCGCATTGACCAAATGTCCGCCTTCGGATCTGATGCCCTCTGTTACCAGCGCCCCTATAAGCTGTTCGGGATAGACCGCACCGGAGGGATGATACTGGAATGTATCAATGTGCATGAGTTTGGCGCCCATCCGATAGGCCAGGCAGAGCCCATCGCCGGTGGCACCGTAGTGATTACTGGTCGGAAATCCCTGAATATGGAGCCGGCCGATCCCGCCGGTCGCCAGAATGACCGACTTGGCGGCCACAACGACATGGCGCTGGTTGTCGAGGTCTCTGAAGATCGCGCCGGTGCAGTTCCCCTTCTCATCGCTTGTCAGCTCGACCGCGGCGCAAAACTCGAGTAACTGGATTTTCTGATTCAGCACCTCGTCCTTGAGCACCCGCATAATTTCAAGGCCTGTATAGTCCGAACAGGTCAGGAGGCGAGGCTTCGAACTGCCGCCGCCTTTCTTGACATGAAGATTGCCGTCCCCATCGCGATCGAACAGAACACCCAGGCTCAGCAGCCATTTCGCAATCGAGGGGCCTTCCTCGACCATCACCTTGAGGAGTTGATGGTCGTTCTGCATATGCCCGCCCTTGAGCGTGTCCACGAAATGCGTGACAGGCGAGTCCTCCGGCGCAACAGAAATCTGCATGCCCCCTTGAGCCATCACGCTGTTGGAGTCGCCGAGACGGAGCTTTGTAGCCAGGATCACCTTGGCGCCAGCCGCATGTGCATGGAGCGCCGCCGCACAGCCGGCACCCCCCCCGCCCACCACTAGGACGTCGGTCGTATAATCGGCTGTCAGATCGAACCCGTCGGCAATGGGGCTGTCGCCCTCCAGCAGCGCCGCCAACTCAACGACCGTCCTATCGCCGCTATTGGGGCCAAAACGAATCGGCCGATAGGCTCGCTCACGATAAT
>DATHTZ010000429.1:0-4452 GCA_035462675.1 Nitrospiraceae bacterium
GGGTAAGGCACGCCGGTTGAAAGCCGAACGCGGGTTGGATCTCTTGATTGTCGACTACCTTCAGCTGATGCAAGGGCGGAGCGATTCGGAATCCCGGCAGCAGGAAATTTCCGATATTTCCCGCTCGTTGAAAGCCTTGGCCAAGGAGCTCAACGTGCCGGTCGTCGCGCTGTCGCAGCTCAGTCGCGCCGTGGAAGCTCGCAAGCCACCGATTCCGATGCTGGCGGATCTTCGCGAGAGCGGCGCGATCGAGCAGGATGCCGACGTCGTCATGTTCATTTACCGCGAGGACGTGTATGACCAGAATTCCGAACGGAAGGGCATCGCCGATATTCTCGTGAGTAAACATCGCAATGGCCCGATCGGGAGAAAGGAGCTCTTCTTCCACGACCGCTTTGCGAAATTCGAGAGCCTCGACAATCGAGAAGTCGTTTGACCCTGTGCCACCCCGCTCGTATAATCTTTCTCACCACCACAACCGTATTTGAGTCTACCAAGAGGATTGTGCAGTTGTTCACAACGCGAGTCATTCCGAACCGAACAGCGAATAGCCGAGGTTTCACGTCGATCTCTGGCGCGATGTGCTGGCTGCTCTCCCTGATGGTGGTGGCTTGCGCCGTTGCGCCTCAGACACCTGAAAAGATACCCGCTTCTGCCGCCACGCCGAAGGCGACGTCCTCGATTCATCCCCCCGATGCCGCCGCTGCGTATCATTTTATGCTGGGGTACCAAGCCGAGCTTGCACAGGACACGGATCGTGCGATTCAGGAATATCAGGCCGCGCTGAAGGCGGATCCGGCGTCCCAGTCTGTAAAAGCCAGGCTGGCCGGCCTCTATTTTTCGCTGGGTGATATGCCCAATGCCGTACACTATGCGGATCAAGCGGCAGAGGGCTTGAGTCAAGACGGTCAGCTGCTCACGCAGATGGCAGGGATTTTAGCCAGCGCGGGGCAAGGGGAGCGTGCAGTGAAACTGTTGGATCGGGCGATCGAGATCGATCAGACATCCAGCGATCCCTATTTTACGAAGGGACTGTTGCTCCTGAATCTGAAGCGGCAGTCCGAGGCGGAACAGGCCATTCGAGCCGGATTGGCACGGGCTCCTGAATCCGCCGTCGGATATTATCACCTAGGGCGTATACTCCTCGATGCGGGGAAAGGGGAAGAGGCGGCGACGAGTTTGGAGCGAGCGATTGCGGTCAATGCTTCGTTTGAACCGGCCTATCTTGCGCTCGCGTCGATCTATGAGTCTCGGCAGGCCCAGGATCGAGCAGTCGCCGTGCTACGGAAATATCTTCAGGCGGTGAACCCTCGAAGCCGGGATATCCGGCACCAGTTGGTTCGGCTCTATGTAGCGACGAAGGATTATCAAGGCGCCAGGAAAGAATTGAACGATTTGCTGGCAGAGGATCCTTCGGATCTTGATGCTCAGCTTCGACTGGCGCTTCTGTATGGGGAAGAAAAAGAATATCCCAAAGCCATCGACCAGCTGATCCAGATTCTCAAGGCGCGCCCGACGGAACTCAAAATCAGAGATTACCTTGGATTTCTCTACGAGGAGGCCAAGGATACGAAGAAGGCCATCGAGACGTATACGTTTAATGTGCAACTTGAGCCGTCCTTCTTCGAAGGGCATCTGCATCTCGGTCTGTTGTTCTATCGATTGAAGCAATCTCCTGAGGCCATCACGCACTTGACGAAGGCCATCACGATTAATCCGAAACAGCCTGAAGCTCACATCGTGCTGGGATTGACCTATTTGCAGAAGGACCAGTTCGACGATGCGGCAAAGACTTTGGAGGAAGGCATCGGCCAGAACCCCAAGAACGCCGATTTGTACTTCAATCTCGGAACGGTTTATGACAAGCTCAATCGATTCGACGACGTCGAGCGCGTCATGGAGACCGCAATCACGCTGGACCCCCATCATGCCGATGCGCTCAATTACCTGGGATATAGCTATGCAGAGCGGGGGGTCAAGATTGACCAAGCGCTCTCCTTGACCAAGAAGGCGGTCGCGCTCAAACCGAGTAATGGGTACTATATCGATAGCCTTGCTTGGGCCTTGTTTAAATCCGGCTTATTCACCGAGGCCCTCACGGAAATGAAGCGCGCTGTTGCGCTTGCCGGGGATGATCCAGTGCTCTATGAGCATCTCGGGGATATTTACGCCAAGCAACGAAACCTCCCAGAAGCCCGTGAGTCCTGGCTTCGTGCGCTGGAGCTTGACCCCGCCAATGCTAAGTTGATGGACCGGTTCCGCGAACTGGGGATGGGCGACCCGGCGCAGGAGGAACGTATCCAACAGGCCAAACGGCGTGTATCTGAGAAGACGCAAGCGCACTAACACATCCCACCGCTCCTAAGAGAGAGTCCTGGAGTTGCCCTGTTATCCATTGCTCCAACATTGATCTCAATTAAGACCATCTTTCCGAGTCCTCTTCTCGGTATCTGACAGGCTGACTCGATTCAGTCGTTTCACTCTAAGTATTTGCCTACAGAGGTTGTTCATTCCTTGTAGATGGTGAAGCCCACGTCTTTGCTCCTCTGGGAGAGACAATGGAAGGTGCCAGATCCCGTCAGGTGGATGACAAATATTGGCAGATCACAGCAAAATATGGGGGTACGCCCCCCGACCAGTTTCTATTGCCGGTCAAGCCAAGAATCTTAACTATCTGATATTTCATGTGACTGAGTTTTTCTTGGCCTAGTCATGCATCGGGCATCGAACCTGCTATTGGACTAGGTAACAGAAATCGGACGCGAGTTCCGATTAAGAGAAAGAAGCAAGAGTGTGAAGGGGCGTTAGTGAACCATCAACAAGGAGGCAGTACGATGTGTAAGCAGTTGAAGGGACAAAAGGGCTTTACCCTCATCGAGTTGATGATCGTCGTGGCGATCATCGGAATCTTGGCGGCCATCGCCATCCCGAACTTCATCGCGTATCAGGCGAAGTCGAAGCAGGCAGAAGCAAAGGTCGCCCTCGGTGCGATTTTCACGTCAGCCGTGGCCTTCAATGCTGAGTCGGTTCCCAATACATATGTGGCCAATAATATCGGTCAGATCGGGTACACGCCGTCTGGCGCGCCGAGGTACTCGTTCTGGTATGGCGTCGATGTCGCTCAAATAGCAGGAACCCCCGTCGTGTTCTCAGGTGCTCCGGCCGTGGTGCCCGGAGGTTGTAACACAGGCGCTTCCCCCGCAACCACTGCCGCCGGCGGTGGGGTTGTTGCATCAAGCGCAACAGGATTTACTGCAGGGGCGATCGGGAGTATCGATGGGGACATAGCCTGCGATGAGTGGCATATGAACGATCGACGGAACTTGACGAACGACAAGAACGACGTGTCTGCGACAACCTAACACGTTGCTTTGAAGCGGTGAGGTCACCGTTGCAGGAAAAAGGGGGGAGAGAGGCCGAGATGGTCTCTCTCCCCCGACGTTTGGAGAGAGAACGGCAGAATATCTTGACAGGATTTCAGGCAGCTTCTACGTTGGTTTTGTCTTCATGATCCGAGTAGAAGCAAGGCCAGTCAGTTCTGGTGGTAACCCACACAGCGTTCATGTGAGTGACGGTCTCGATGATCGAACATTGCGAGAGAGAACAGTTCGTCAATACCAAAACGGGAGGGGCCGCTTCCAGCCCCTTGCTGGGCCTTGATAGAGGCCTTCGCGCTCCCCTGAAGCAGCGGCTGTTATCCTGGCCTCTCTCGGTGGCGGTTCTTCTTCTCGGAAGCCTCATCATCTTCTCTCCCTTGATCGAGGGCGGAACCACGCACGTGCCGAATCTCATTATGCGGCTGTTCCTCCTCGGATCGGCCTTTGTCTGGACGATTCATCAGATGAGGGTGGGAACACTTGTTTTGACCATGAACCACCTCCTGCCCTTCGTCGCGCTGTTCTTGGGATGGGCTGGTCTTTCTTTGTGGTGGGCGCCCTATAAAAACCCGAGCGTCCAATGGTTCATCAGCCTCCTGATGTATGGCCTGTTACTTGGCGTGGTTATCCAGGGCATCCGGGCCAGCCAGCAGGTACGGCACATCGTTATGGTGATGGTGGGAATGGGTTTATGGGAAGGGGGGCTGGGCATTGTTCAGTATGTCTGGCTTGGTGAAGCCAGGGCCAAAGGTACGTTCTTTAATCCGAACTTTTTCGCGACATATGAGGTCGTGGTCCTGTCCATTGTGCTTGGCCTATTGAGCGGCATCCAGAGGAGCGAGATGAAAAAGTGGCAGTATATTTTTCTCTGGAGCACTGCCGCGATGATGTTTTGCGCATTCATGGTCGCGCAGTCACGAGGAGCCCTGCTGGCATTAGTCGCCGCCGTCACGTTCATTGGCTGTTATCGATTCGGGAAGATAGGCTTGATGATCCTCATCGTGAGTCTCGTTGCAGGGGTTGTGATTCCAAACCCTCTCAAACAGAGGATGATCGAGGTCTCGGCGCAGGACCC
>DATHTZ010000430.1:0-4250 GCA_035462675.1 Nitrospiraceae bacterium
CATAGTGCCAGTGTCAGGCTTGAGCAAGGACCAGGGTCTTGACAGTGTGCGCTTGCTACGCAATGAAAAACTGGTTGGGATGGTATCGAAGAAGGACGGGACCGGACCCGCTCAGATAGTAGAGGTCAACCCGATCACTGGTGCTGTCACCTTCACCAATCTTGTCAGTTTACCTGCTGACCGGCGGTTTAGCGCCCTCGCTGAGGCTCCCGATGGGAAGCTTTATACAAGCGTCTTCCGGAATGATGGCTCTACGGAGCTGTGGACCCTGGACTTGACAAACAAGACCGCCACATTTGTGATTAAGTTGACGACTCCAAGCCGTTGTTCCAACCCGACTTGCGCTGGCTTCGCACACATACCAGGGATTATAAACTGGTATCACGGAATTCAAAGCCTGATCGTCACACCAGCAGGTCAACTGCTCGCACAATGTAATCTCGAATATATTTTGCCAAACTCCCTTTACGAGATTAACGTGGACACAGGGTTGATGACAGAGATGGTTAGTTTCCCGGTTGCACGCGCTGCGCTGAGCAAGCAGCCAGGATGAGATGACGTGTTGGATTAACGGGCTCTGAACAGCTGGGACCCCGGCTGTACTAGTCCTTGTGTAGGGCCTGAGGCACCGGACTTTGCAAAGCGGGCACGAGGCACTCGGACGTGGCGTCTGCCGGCCCCGTGTCTTGTCTCAGTCGAAAAAGGGAGCGTTCAACCGTTAATTAGCTACGAGGACTCATGAGCAACGAGCGCAAGCATCACACTGCGGAGGAGAAGGTCAAGAAGCGGAAATAATCCCTGTCGTACGGTGTTCCAAGGACCAACGCGACGGACTTGAGCAACAACTGAATCTCCCATATCGAATTCGGGCCAAAGAGCATTGATCGCCATAATCTTTTTCCTATCACTCAGGTTTGTTCGCCAAAATAAGAGGGGAAGGTCCTGGATTCTCCAGCGGGCGCGGGTTTTCGAAGCCCGCGTCGCGCAGCCATCCGCCGATCTCGCCAAATGAAAACGTGTCCCCTTCTTCGGTCTGCACCAGCATATTCACGGCCCAGATCAGACCCATCGAAGGACCGGTGCGGTCCTCGTTCACCAGAAAATCGGCGATCGCGATGATTCCGCCTGGAGCCAGGGCCGCGAAAGTCCTCTTTAGTAGAGATTGACTCCGGGTTGCGCCTTCGGTGTGCAGGATATGCCCCAGAATCGCGATGTTGTGACCCCCGCCGAAATCCGCGGATAGCAGGTCCCCCGCGACAAACTGGAACCGGTGCAAAAGGCCACAGCGCCTCGCCACTGTTTTGGTTATTTCAAGCACGCTCGGCCAGTCCACCGCGGTCACCGTGACGCGCGGGGATTCTCGCGCCAGGGCGATTCCCCAAACACCGGAACCAGCGGCTAAGTCCAGCACGCGAACCGGCTTCTCCTTGTGGCCGATGCCTAGCGCTCCTGCCAGTGTCCTCGCCGCGCGGAAGTTGGTCGCGAAGAGAGCCTCGACGAAGCCTTTGAAGTACTCGCCTCCGTGCTGCTCCAAGTTCACAGGAGCGGCCGGTTTGCCGGCGCGAACCACGTCGTTTATATCCAGCCACATGCGCCAACGTCCGGTTTCAGCAGCAGCAGCGCGCCATTGAACCTGCACGTCACCGAACATGGACCCGAGAAATTGGGGCTTGCCCGTGACCAGAAAGGCCGCGCTTTCGGGCGTCAGCGCATATCGCCCGGCGTCGTCCTTTCTAAGAAGCTTAAGACCGATCAGTGCATTCATCACGGCACGAATGCCGCGCAGGGACGCGCCGGATTCGGACGCCACCTGCTCAAGAGTTTTCGGCCCTTGGTCCAGCAAATCAAAAACGCGATGCTGGACCGCCGCTCCAAGGATCAGGGGCGCAAACCCCGACGCCATCTGAATCAGCTTTTCAGGTGTCGGGTTCTCGGGCGTTGCTCCCGTCCCGGGCGCGTTCATCAACGTCTCCTCGGTTGCTTTTATGCCGGGCTTGTAGCCTGACTCGGAAGGCGGCTGGCTCCCAGCGCACCCTGCGGCTCTGAGACCGGTTATGTCAAGCCTTAAAGAATCGCATTTCAGTATGTACTGAAAACCGCAAAGAGGTTTCAGCTCTGCAATGCCCGCCACAGGGTAGAGCGGTTGACATTCAGCAGGGCGACAACTTCGCCGGATGGTTTGCCGTGGTTTAGGAGTTGGCGGGGCGTAGTCAAACTGGGAGGCGGATAGTTTCGGTTTGGCTCCGAATTTCACCCCGCGCCGCCGTCCGAGCCCAACTCTGTCTGCGAGGATGCAGCCGTTATAGGTCTCGAGCTTATTGATGATACCCGTGGCGGCGTCGCGTTGGAAGTTGAATAGCTTCTTCCACACGAGGCTATCCTGATACCCCGTGCGGTCGTTGGGCAGAACATCAGCGCTAATGTCCTCCAGAAACTCGCTAAAGATGTTATAGAGCATCAAAAAGTAGATGCGCTGCGGTGAATTCTCCTGATACACCGAAGCGATGTGCTCATGGAGCTTCGCGGTGATGTCTTCGAGCTTCACTGGGTCGTTCCAAATCTGATCGAAGAGCGAGAGGTAGGTTGTGGTGAGTGGCTGCTCATCGATCCGATTGAAGAAATTGGAGACGGCATTGCCTTTTTCGTAGCCGAGGTCCACGGCAGTGAACCCGTGAAGCGGAAGATAAACGGATTCTTTGCCCTCCGCGGTGACGGCCGCGAACTGCTGCATGGGAGCCTGGCCTCGATTCGATCGAAAGATTGCCTTGTGTCGCATCCACTCGGCACAATCTTTGGCGATGGCCTTCTGCGTAAGTTCATTCCGCAGACGCATTTCAAATTCACTGCCGTAAAGACTGCGCTCGCGTTTAAGCTTGGGAATGTGAAACTCGCGGTGCTCTTTCTTGAGTTTGTCGTTGACCTCGCCAGGGACGAAAGCGGGAGAGGTGAAAATAAACTGGAGCGATTCGATTTTCTCCAACTCCGCCCTCAGCGCCTCATACGCATAAATTGAGAGGCACGAGGCAGCTATCTTGAGTTTCGACTCAGGCTGAATGACTTGCTTCAAGTCGTCGTCGAGAAGGCGATTGATGTTATCGATTATTTCCATCAACGAACCTCAGAAAGGTCATCTAGATGACCGACATGGAAGATTGCGCGGGCGTCAGGCCATTGTCGGGGTTGCTGTTAATCAGCGACAAAGGCCATAGTTCAGAAGCGGCAAAAGAATAACCTTTTCTTTCTGAGGAAGCACGCTGACTTGGGAGGGAGTTACCTGGGAATTGAACCATTTACCCTCTCCACTCACGCTCAATCCTGCCGGGGTTGGCACGGAGAGCACGCGTTTTTGGACCCTGTTTTCTCCTGTGCGTGCTCGACGCCTTGTAGCCTCTCCCTGCTCGCCCACCTTACATACTTCTACGACTCAATTCCTTCTAGTTGTGCGAGTTTCACGCCTCCTTCGTAGTCCAACGGCACTATGCAATAAGGTATTGCGGCTCTAGTGAGAAAAAATATGTGATCGGGACTCTCCATTGCAGCTTCTTTATCGATATTGATGCTTGTTTGTGTCTGTTTTTCTTCCGCTCTGCTCGACCCATCATTTTCCTTCACGCGCGAATCGTTGCATCTGGCCTGGCGTTGCTGATTAAAGACGTCGCATTGAGGAGTGCTATCGGACCAAGTCGATATTCCTTGAGGTGATTCGCGTCGTGAGAAGCTTCAGGAATGTCTGTCCCCCGGTGTCCCCTCCTGACCGCTCCTGTCTCCCGCAGGGTCTCTGTTCACACCGTCATCACCCCCGGTATGGTCTCGACCATGCTGGATGCTACTCGTAAGAGGAATCGGATGAAGAATACGTGGCTCACGGCGAGGGAACTCGCCGTCCTCCTCCAGGTCAGCCTGAAAACGGTTCGGCGTGCGTACCGTAACGGAGAGATCCCGATGGTCCGCTTCCGCCATATGGTGCGGTTCAATCTCGTAAAAGTCCAACGGGCGATGGAACGTATCGGACGGAGCCGCATGCGCCGTCTGAACGGCAAATCGACCACGCAGGCCGCGACCGGCGGCGCAGCCGCCGGTGCGCACAGCCGCATCGCCCCCGTTCGGTAAAACGGGGGCGGAATTTCCACGGTGTCTTACGGAGGATCACATGAGTATCTGGACCTGTGTACTTGGCTGGTTTCGCTTCACGGTACCCGACTCGACGGCCGATGAGGTCATGTCACGAATCGAGGGGGAGTGGATCAAAG
>DATHTZ010000431.1:0-9667 GCA_035462675.1 Nitrospiraceae bacterium
GTGATTCGAAGGTGAAAACCGAACGGATCCAATGAAGTCACCGTCGCCTGCTGCGCCTCCACATTGCGGAACACACGGGCAAGTAGCAGCCACGTCGCCGCCTGCTCTGTATTGAATTCCCGGATGAGGCTCGAGGCCTCATCCGCGAGCGGGTCCACGGCCGCCCCCGCATAGTCATCCGGCATGACCCAACCCATCGACCCGAACCCCCCGACAAAATAGATATCCGCCAGTGCCATGCGGAAAAAACCAAAGTCCTGGAAGTCCACCCAATAGGAGGCATTGGCATGGCGTGCCAGGTAGCGTTCGCGAACCTCGACGGTTTCCTCCTTCGGCACCTTGGTCACCGTCCCCATCAACGTCACCCTGGCCGCACCCAGCGGATCGCTGCGGCTCTCAGGCGGTGTCACCAACAGACTCGCCCGTGGATCGCCCAGGAGATTTTGCGTGTGCATCGCCATCGTGCTGATCAGAAAGACCGGTTGCCCCTCGTCGTCCAACCCGTAGGGCATCACCGACCCGAAGGGCCAGCCAGGCTGCTTGCGCGAGAGCGTCGAGAGACTACCCGTTGACTGTAAGTAAACAAGCGTCTTGGCCCGCTCGGCATGGGACGGTTCAGGCACGTCAGGACTATCTGAATCCGGCCCGCTGTTATGTTGTCGTGATGATGACATGTCTGATCTCTTATCTGTGCAATGGACCGGGTGACACCTTACCCTGGATCTGTCGAACATTTCCACTGAGGACGGGGTCGTTCCAAATGGTGCACCGCCATCGCGTTGAAGAAGACGATCATTCCCTGTCTCTTGGATAGCACCGCACTGCCGCGCTCCCTTGCCGCAACAGAAGGTATCTTCCAGATCGGTCTTTCACACGGCATGGCGTCCGTTTACAGCCCTGGGGCTTTCGCGTATCCTTCCGCGCGGTCCACGAACACGTTGTATTGGGTATTGGCGTAAACCGAACCAACGAGGCGCGAGAATGACCGCTTCATGTGTTCACGATTTTTGGAGGATGCGATGGAATTGAAACAGGCTGCTTCAGTCATCTTCATTGTTGGTCTGATCCTATTCAATCACGGCTGCGCCTACGTCGGCCGCACAACGGGAACTGACCACGCCGTTGTACAGGGAGGGAAAGCCTATATCACGGTGTCTCCGAGCCTCACGGTAACGGTTCCTGTCAATGTAGCCATTAGCGATAAAGTTGCCGAGGCCGCGGCGAATGCCGCCGTAGGATATCTGAACGGGCTTCCCGGAGCCATCACATCACTGAGCCGTGTCGCAGCGGTCCAAAAAGGCGTGGACGAGGGCGAAAAGAAAGCTGCGGAAACCGGCCAACAGGTAGATCGGGAAAAGTTGAAATCGTTTGTTCAAGAGGTTGTTGCGAAAATATGATCCCTCAGACCCCTCGCATCACGTTGTATCGCCCTTCGCTTTTATTGCTCTGTGGGCTGAGCGGTGTTCTGGCTTTTCAAGGTGGCTGCGCTAGCGTTGGCTCCTCCACGGGTTCAAACAACGCGACTGTGTCAGGCGGGGTCGCTCAAGTCTGCATAGGGTGCTCGGGCATTCCACCCGAAACCATTACACAACTCAAAGCGCAAGGGATCACTGAAGCGGCTCTCAACCAGTTTTTTAACGATTTGGGTCGCAAGAACATTCCACCAGAAGCGCTCGATCATGAGCTGCGGGAAATTGCCAAACATTATCTCGATCTCAAAACTAAAATAGCCGCGTTGTCATCTGAGGATCCAGAAGTCACTGCATTCATTCAACAAGCCCGACAGGCCGTCGAGGCCGTGAACTTTCCCTTGGCCGAACGTCTATTCAATGAGGCGAGCCGGCGGGATGAGCAGGCCGCTCAGCACCTCCAACAAGTGGCTAGAGTCCGGTTGACCTCTGCCGCTGCGACCCAGGCTGCCAATGGCGACCTGCAAACGGTGCAACTCAACTTTGTGAAGGCCCAAGCCTACTACCAGAAAGCCCTTCAATTGCTCCCACCGTCCGACAGGGAACATCGGGGACAATATCTTATTAAATTGGGAAATTCCCTCCAAGAAGCCGGCATCCGCACCGAGGGAGCGGACATCCAGAAGTTTTTACGTGAATCCGTCACCGCCTATCGCACCGCCTTAACGGTCCGGACCAAAGAGCAGCTTCCCCAAGACTGGGCCATGATCCAGAACAACCTGGGTGCCACGCTCGGCGACCAGGGCATCCGCACCGACGGGGTGGCCGGCACCCGTCTCCTCGCCGAAGCGGTGCAAGCCCATCGCGATGCCTTAATTGTCTATACGAAAGAGCAGCTTCCGCAAGACTGGGCCATGACTCAGAACAACCTGGGTAACGTGCTGTGGTACCAGGGCACGCGCACGGACGGGGAGGCTGGCAAGGAACTGATCCGTCAGGCCATCACCGCCTATGAGCTGGCTTTACAGATAAGAACAAAGGACGCGCTACCAGTGCAGTGGGAAGAGACCACGAGCAATCTCAAGATCGCGAAGAACGCGCTCGAAGACATGAAGTGACCCCCTCGGTGGTCGTCGGCCATGTGAGAGGGGCTGGAACGGAGCGGTTCAGATCCCAAGTTCTTCGGACATCCGCACTTCCGATTCGTCATCGATTTCCTCAAGGCAGGTGAAACAAGAAAAGGGAAACCGGTCGATGGGAATCGCGCAGACTTCCCCGACCGGCGATTCGTCCAGGGCAGGCCCACCGCATTCTTTATGAATTAGCGTCAGCATCAATCCCTCCTTGTACCAATCGCTGAAACAGATCCAAATGTTCGGGACTACTCAGTCGATGGTCGCCTGGAACCAGATGGAGTTCGACGGGAAACGAGGGAGCTAGGGATCGCAGCTGCTCGACAAACTGGTTGCTGCCGCTCGGCAGGATCACGTTGTCTTGCTGGCCGTGGAGGATGGCGGTGCTGACAGGCCGCAGTCGATCGAAGCTGATCTTCCAATAGGCCTCGCTCTCCTCGACCCACTTCCACGAGAGCGGCCAATCTTTGTGCAACGGGTCATCATCCCAGGGCATCCAGCCGGCGCGGTGCCATTCATGTTGCCGTTCAGGGTCGATCGATTTCGCACGTAGGCCCATCATATTGAACGCAGGGGCGATGAGGACGAGCTTCTCAACAACGGGATACTCCTGCGCCATGAGCCAGGCGATCCAGCCGCCGAGTGAATTGCCGACTATCGTTAGAGGTGGTACTTCTTGTAGCAGCCCCGTCACCGCTCGCGCATCGGCAATCCAATCTGAGAGGGTGTAGTCGCTGAACCGTCCTTCCGAATCTCCGTATCTTCGAACATCGTAACAACAAAAGCCCCATCCCTTCTCTTCACACCACTGCGCGAGTGCCTTGCTCTTGTTGCCCCAGCGTTTCGAGAGGAAGCCGGTGATGAAGAGAATCTGACGGTCTTTCCCCAAGGCACGATCTCCGCGAATGCGCCTGCCATCGGGCCCGGTGAGAAAGAACGGTTCGAGTGCGCTCATGGTTTTGTCAGCACCTTCGTGAGAAAGACACCGAGTCGTTGGAGGACTGGTTCTGGAATTTCGTGCCCGCCACGGAAACTGTGCCATTCGACCGAAAGTCCCCCATGAGTCAGCGTGTCTCGCAGCTGTTCTGCCCCAACGTAGGGCAGAAGCTCGTCCTGTATCCCGTGGCTTTGGAAGACAGGCAGCCCTTTGCGTGTTTGGAGCAGCGGGCTCCACTCCTGTGCAGCGAGGAGCGTTCCGGACAGTTGGACTAACCCGGCATAGGGCTGCGTCGATCTGAGCATCACATCGCACGTAAGCATGGCGCCTTGGGAAAATCCTCCGATCACAGTCTTGCGCGGATCTGCACCGAATGTGCGTTCGACTTCTTTGAGAAACGCCAACATGGTCTCGCGCGCCGGAGCGAGGCCTTTGGGAATCTCGTTCGAGAGATCGCGGATCCGCCCTGCCGCTTGATCCGCGGCAATGCGCGCCATGTCGATGAGCCACCAGGCACGCGCATCCCTCGGCCCAAAGCTCAACGTGAGCGGTCCTTCGGGAAAGACAAACCTTGTGCCGATCGGGACGTTCAAGACCTCGGCCAGCGGTACGAGATCATTCCCCGTAGCACCGAAGCCGTGCAAGAGAAGAACGAGAGGACCGCGACCTCCGCCCTTTCCATCTGTGCCGCCGGTGAGGCGAACCGTGAGCCCCCCGATTTCAGCCATGCGCATGCATTCACCTTTCTCAGGTCAACTCATATACAGGTATTGGAGGAGGGCCAACAGTCCATAAAAAGACGATTCGACCACCGGTTGCTGCCATAAAGGAACAAAGGCCCCCTTGTCCGCCGCCTCGATGTCCTCGATGATCTGGCGAGTCAGTTTGACGTCAGGCTCGCCCGCTGACCCGCGATCCAACCCCTGCAGAACTAATTGATGGAGGCGCACCAGGCCCTTGTTGCGCGCCTGCTCTGCCGCTCGGTACAAGACCAGCGCTGCCGCGATCGCCAACGAGACATTCACCGACCAGCCCAGGATCATCGTGAGGGGAAAATCCCAGTTGTCGAAATAATTGTTGCGCGCCACCATCATGATGAGCAAGACGATGAAGGGGTACCGCACCAGACGGTTCACCACTTCGGTCCGTTGCGCGATCAATTCTATTTTCATCAACTCCCTGGCTTTATCCACATTCTCGGCGGATTGCAACTTGAGGTGTTCCGTCAGCGCCTGGGGCCAGCCCTCCGTCGCCTGAGCCAGAGAAGCGATCCAACGCCGACAGAGGAGCACGGCATCGAACACGAACAGATTGAGGGCAGCAGCGCACAGGTAACTGGCTAGGATGAACACCAAATCCAGGCGGCAACTGAATGTGCCGCGGCACGGGCCTGAAAAGTCTTCGGCGCCCATGACCTTCCAGAGAAGCGCAAATAACGCGCCGTAGACCGCCACGAGCAGCAGTATGCGCGGGAGGCGATACAGCCCTGAACCGGCTTCCCGGTAGACACTCCACAAGTTGCCGACATGTCCTTTGCTGCGCTGTCCCCGAGGCGACAAGACCCACAGCGCCGTCGTCAGATACCGTCTCCACCCTTCTGTACTGACTCCCTGAGCCCGAGAGTCAAAGCCGTATTGCTCCGTCATGCCTTCAAGATTCGACTTGAGATCCCGCCATGCCTTGACCAGAAATCCAAGCGCCAACAACGTGGCAAATCCCCGCAGAATTTCTGTCGGCCACAGGCTGACCCCTTCCAGCCAGTAGAACGGTTCGCCCTGGTCGTGGTTCCTCAGAATGATATCGAGCAGAAACCGGTCCACGAAGAGGGCAAAACCGAAGGCCCCCAGGGCACCAAACACCAGAATGCCGGGGTGCGCGATCATCCACCGGTTGGATTTGGGTTTGGTCCATAAAAGAACGAACCCGGCCACGTAGGTCAGGCCGATGGTTCCGTAAATGACGCCGGATGAAGGCCGCCGACCGTCCGTTTGGATCTTTCCGTCGGAGAGATCCGGGCGAGGAGCATGCAGGGTCCAGCCCTTTTCAACCGCGCCGACCGAGAGGTCGACCGCGCCGTGGCGACCGACTTCGTACAAGCGCGGAGCTTCCAGCGCACTGAACCACACACGATCTTCCGTCAAATTCGCCTGGTAGCCGCAGGGTGACAAGGGCGTACCGGCTATTGCACTCGACTGGCCATCAGCGCCGGGCGAACAGGTGTTCAGCAGACGGACATGCCCCACGGCCTGGAGGGTGGCGAAGTAGGCAGCTGTTTGATAGCTGCTTCGGAAGGGGGGTACGTCGCGCTGCAACTGCTCGTACAATTCCAACCCATAATGGGAGGCAATCACGAGATTCCGCGTCCAGTGATACTCGTCTGCATAGACCAGCCGGCTGTCGAGGTCGATGGTAAAAAACACGGCGCGGGGAAACCGGTCGCGTAAGGCTTGCAGAATCAACAGCGCATCGTAGGCATCGCTGCCGAGAATCCCCACTGCCGCAATCGGATTCTGATCGTCCTCACCGTACTGCGGAGCTAAGGTCACTTCCCGCTCAATGCTGTCTGCCAGCCGTTGTGCGTAATCGAACTGGCTCGTGCCGACTGGCCGCTCGAGTACCCTGGTCTCGAACAAGGCGCTCTTGATCGGCTTCGACTCGTTCCCTTTCGTGGCGGCTCCCTTGTCTCCACCAGGAACTTCTCCATCGAGCCCGCGGAGATAGCTGTACCGCCACACATTCAGGCCGAGTCCCTCCTTTCCGTCCGGAGGTCTCATTTGGAAGTCGACGGCCTCATCGAGCGTGGGACATGCCGCTTTAATACGCTTCAACTTTTTCTCCTCGATGGTTCGGTACTCCTCATCGGACCGATCGTCAACGCGATGGCAGACGGCAGCCGTGAACTCGACCGGCAGAACGCGGCCGTAAAACGAATCCCATTCTGCGATGAGGATGACGCGATCACGCAAGAATTTCACGCCACGGCGCTCCAACTCCTGGGTCAAGGCGCCAAAGAGTTGGTCGTCTGATCCAATACTGTGTTTGAGTTCGATGCCGGCCCGCAGCAGAATCCAGCAGAGTTTCTCCCGGCTCGGATCGGGTGAGACGCAGTCGGTCGAGGCCTGCGGCTTGTTCGGCTCGCTGAGTCCCCGCGTCAAAAGTCTGG
This sequence comes from Nitrospiraceae bacterium, assembly GCA_035462675.1. Lineage (GTDB taxonomy): Bacteria > Nitrospirota > Nitrospiria > Nitrospirales > Nitrospiraceae > Palsa-1315. The sequence continues at coordinate 6,643 of DATHTZ010000431.1, forward strand.
GCATGGCCGTGGCCCAGGGCGAGTACAATTCCACGCGACGACCGGCGTTCGCCCAAATCAGGTGATCCTCGCGCCCATGGACCGGGCTCGTAGCTTCCTCAAGGAGATTCCGGAAGGCTGAGGAACTCCGCGGCCCGACAATCTTGAAGCGCACATGCTCGCTCCGGTCGGGATCCAGCAACACTGCGCCCTCCCGATCGGTCAGGCAGGCATGACGCCCGATTTTGCTTTCCTGACAGTTGATGGACTCCGTCAGTCTTTTCAGGCTGCTGATCGGGTGGTCACCGGTGATCTCACCGCTGACCCACAGGACGAGCACGGCCTGCGCCCAGGTTTTTTCTGGCGAACAGTTACGCGCCCCTTCCCCATACCACTCATACGGCAGGACGCGCGACGCGCCGGCCCGGTCCCGCCATTCAACATAGGAAAGTTCATCTTCATGTTGCGGAGCGTAGCAGGCAATCCCAAGAGCGGAGCCGATCGCGTACCGATCCCGGATGCGGCTCTCCCTGCTCTCCCCAGCCGATCCACCATCCGTGGTGATAAGTAGGACGGTGATCGGCTGCTCCTTGTTCAGGCTGATCTTGTCATCTAGCTCCTGGCGGATGGCTCTAACCCGATCGACATCGTCCTTCCCATCCCCGACACCTGAGTGGATCTGGCCATCGGATTCCGCCACGCGGCGCGTGGCCTCAAGAGGATCCTCCCACAACCTGGCATGGGCCACGCCTTCTGCAATATGCGACTTGAGTTCTCCCCCCATTGAAGGCGGCCGGCTGCTCTTCAACGGTTGTTGGACCATGACCACGCCGGCAATGGCCAAGCCGAGGGTGATGGTTCCGACAATGGCTAATTTTGCATCGCCACTTTTCTTGGCCATGTCTTCTCTGCTTCAATGAAGTGAGGAACCACAGGTCCACGCTGTGACGTGCAAATACGTCGTCGATAGGCCACTCTACAACAGACAGTCAGGGGGACTGCAAGCTGGATTATGAAAAACCGGCTGACGATGCGGAAGTTGCGTGGGCCGATGAAGAGCGGAATGGTGAGGGGCTACGACGAGCAACTGACTGCTAAATGTTTGCCCCAGTTGGGAGGCGGGGCTGCGTAGGCGTCCATGCCTGGCTGGTCGCTGTAGGGATTGTGCAGCAGGGTGAGCAATCGGTCGATCTCGGAGTAGTCCTTCTTCTGAGCCTTCTCGATTGCGGTCTGTGCCAGATAATTGCGGAGCACATACTTAGGATTGACGCAGTTCATGCGTACCAGGCGGTCCTCGTCTCGACTTCCCTCTTCGCGCAGCCGGTTTTCGTACCGGCGAGCCCACTGGTCGAATGAATCACGATCCAAGAAGAAGTCTCGAAGCGACTCGTTCAGCGATGCGGAGTCAGTCTGAAATAGGCTCAATGCGCGGAAGAAGCTCGTGTAATCGACATGGTGCAAATGCATGAGCGCCAAGAGCTCTTGGATCAACGATGCATCCTCTTCCTTCGTCTCAATGAGTCCGAACTTGGCTCTCATCAATTCCATGTACCGTCCTTCGCAGAGGGGGGTGTAACGGTCGAGTGCGGCCTTCAGCTCTTCCTTTTGGGCCAACGGGAGCAGCGCCTGCGCCAGACAGCTGAGATTCCAGAGACCGATGTAGGGCTGTTGATTAAAGGCATAGCGGCCATTGTGGTCGGAATGGTTGCAGATGAACCCGGGATCGTAGTCGTCGATGAAGCCGAACGGGCCGTAGTCGAGGGTGATTCCCAAGATCGACATGTTGTCGGTATTTATGACTCCGTGCGCCCACCCGACGGCCTGCCATTGGGCGATCAGCCTCGCCGTGCGTTCGACGACCTCGGAGAAAAGTCGTGCGTACTTGTCCGAGCCATCCGCCAGGTGAGGGAAATGGTTCGCGATGACATAGTCGGCGAGGATTTTAAGCTGCTCATATTGCTTCCGATAGTAGAGGATTTCGAACGAGCCGAACCGCACATGCGAGGGCGCCATCCGCACGAGCATTGCGCCGGTTTCGACCTGCTCGCGGTAGACCTGGTGGTCGCTGCCGACGATGCAGAGCGCCCTCGTCGTCGGAATGCCCAGCCCATGCATGACTTCGCTGCAGAGATACTCTCGAATGGTTGAACGCAGTACCGCACGGCCATCTCCCTCTCGCGAAAACGGCGTAAGTCCTGCCCCCTTCAAATGTAGATCCCACTTCTCGCCCTGTTCGTTGCGTACTTCGCCAAGAAGGATGGCGCGCCCGTCTCCCAACTGTGGGACATAGACTCCAAACTGATGGCCGGAGTAGAGCATCGCTAACGGCTCCATCCCTGGGACGAGCATGCTCCCGCCGAACACGCCGGCAAATTCCGATCGCTTTGCTTGCCCCGGATCAAGATCGATCAGTTCGGCCGCTGCGGAATTGAAGCTGACGAGATGAGGAGGCTCGGAAAACGGAGTCGGGTTCAACTTCGCATAGAACGCCTCGGGCAGCCGAGCGTAAGAGTTGTCGAAGGAGAGGGTTTCCAGCCTGTGCTTGATCATGGATGAAACATACCAGTCTCGCTCTATCGACTCCCGCCCTGAATGTCGCGATCAACCGTAAAGACGAACACCCGTTCGCCGATTTGTGCATCGATATCGGTAAAAAGCGCGAGGGTTTTGGCGCCCGTAATTTCGCTCACTTGGTCGCAGAGTTTGTCGCGACCCAGGGCAATTAAATTCTGCCGCAATCGCTTCACCATCTCGATACCTTCCACCGTTTTGGCCAGTTGATGTTCGGCCGGCGTCAGCACCCCCTTGAGCCGGACCACCACAAGGTCCCGCACGACGAACGTTTTGACTTCATCCGGGCCACGCCCCATGAACTCCTGCTCGAATTTGATGATCGCGATCCGAATCGCTCCTTCGATGTCGCTTTTGGTTCGTCCACTGTTCATCTCGCAGCTCCTTCCACCGTCAGATGGGCCAATTATAGGAGCGGTCCTCGGAGCATCACAAGGGCAAAGTCGTCGGTCGCTGAGTTGGAAGGGATCATCCC
>DATHTZ010000432.1:0-5085 GCA_035462675.1 Nitrospiraceae bacterium
CTCACAGTCTCCAGCATAAGATCATCGCGGCGATCGTGCTGGTCGGACTGCTCCCTCTCACCCTTCTGCTTGCACTCACCTACATCGAGGAGCGGCGCGCGCTTCGCGACATGACCGGCGCCAATTTCAAGGAAGTGGCCGTTGAGGTCGCTCGCCGCATCGAAATGCAGGTCAGCCGTGGGATGAACGAAGCCCAGCAGCTCGCCACAACCCCCTTTCTCCACACCGCCGTGACCGAAGCCAACCGCACGTACGAGGGAAAGGATGCGCGCGGCATCCAGGGCATGATCAAGGATTGGCAGCAGCGATGGCGGCAGCGAGGAAAGCCAAGCGAGTTTCCCCTCTTCATCAATCGCATCGTCACGAACTACCTCATCCGGTGGCACGATATCCGCAAATCAGACTATGTCGGGATTCTGGTGACCGATCAGCAGGGAGCGCTGGTGGTCAGTTCTATTCCACAAGTGGAGTATTTTTACGGGAAGACGCCGTGGTGGCAAGCGGTGGTGAAGGGGAGAAGTCACAAGGGCTATGTGAGCGAGATCGCCTTTGATCCTGCGTTCGGGACCCATGTGGTCGTGGTAGCGGCGCCCATTCTTGACGAGACAAAGGAGACGGTGATTGGGACGGTCACCGTGCTGTTGCGTCGAGACACAATTTTCCATGCCATGGCCGAGGTGACGATCGGGGCGACCGGTCACGCGATGTTGTTCACTACCGATGGCGTTCCTGTGATCTGCCCGGTCCTGGCCCCGGAAGCGCATACGGCACGTCCGGAGGTGATCAATGCCCTTAGCGGCCTGGGAGCCGGGTGGACCGTCGCTGCAGACGATTCGCATGGGGGCTTGAACGCCTTGATCGGATTCGCTCCGGTTCGATTCGGCGAAAGCTTGGCTCCGGGGAGCCTCGGAGGACATCAGTGGATCACCGTGGTGCGGCAGGACCCCCAGGAGACCTATGCGCCGCTCGCCGAACTCGTCGCGAAGGTGCTGCTCTATGGGTTGCTCGTGCTCGCCGTGCTATGGGGGACAGGGGTGCTCGTCGCACGCCGGATCGCCCGCCCCATTCAGTTGCTACACGACGGGGTCGGTGAAATCGGAAGCGGGCGATTGGATCGGCGGTTGGAGCTGAAGACAGGCGATGAAATTGAAGGGCTTGCCGATGCGTTCAACCAGATGGCGGAAAATCTACAACGGTCGTTTGGGCAGATCGAACAACGTGTGGTGGATGTGCGCCGCCTGGAAGAAAAGTACCGCGATCTGATCGAACATTCTCCTGAGATGATCTATCAATTAAACCGGAACGGTCGATTCGTTCATGTGAACAAGACGGGGCTCGAAAAGCTGAAATACACGCTCGATGAGATGTTGTCGATGCGGCTCTGGGATCTCGTGCCGCGTGGCCAGGAGCCGCTCGTCCTGCAATATTTGGAACGATTGGTGGCGCAAGGGCGCAGTTCGATGGAGACGGTGTTTTTGGCCAAAGACGGTCATCCGATCGATGTGGAAATTCACGCCACAGCGCTGATCGATCAAGAGCGGGGCGGGTTGGTTCACTCGCGCGCATTTGTGCGCGACGTGACCGAACGCCACCGGCTTGAGCGACATCTGCAAGAATACACAACGACGCTTGAACAGGCTGTGTCGGAGCGGACACAGCAGCTCGTGGCCTCGCAGGCGCGTTATAAGGCACTCTTCGACTTGGTGGCGGACTCGGTGTTCATGGTGGATCCGAACGGCATAATCGTCGCCGTCAATAAACGCGAAGAGCAAGCACTGGGGTATGCAGAGGCGAACGTGATGGGCCGCAGTCTACTCGAAGTCGTCCTCTCCGGTTATCACGATTCGTTGCGCGGATGGCTGAGCGACGTCATTTCCGGACAGCGGAAAGTGTCGACCCAGGAGATCATGGTGCGTCATGCCGGCGGACTGGACACTCCGGTCGAAATGGACTTAATCCGAGTCGGAACAGCCGACCAACTGTTGGTGATGGTGCAGATGCGGGACATTACCGACCGGAAGCGGCTTGAACGGCAGCTGGAGACGTACCGGGAAGAGTTGGAGGAAAAGGTAGGAGAGCGCACGCGGGAAATTGAAGAAACCAAGCAGTATCTCGAAAATCTACTCGAGAACGCCAACGATGTCATTTACACCCTCGATACCGAACAACGGTTCACCTACGTCAACAGCAAGATCGAAGCATGGGGCTACCGGAAAGACGATCTGCTCGGGCGCCCGTACCTTGCTCTTCTCTCCAAGCGCCATCGTGGGAAGCGTCTCAAGAGCACCTTGGATATTGGAGCGAAACAGGTGTATGAGGTCGAAGTGGTGACTCGTACGGGGGAGCCGAGGGCTGTGATGGTCAGTGTCTCCCCGCTGCATGGGGTCGAGGGTATGATTCTGGGCGTGCTGGGTATCGCGCGCGACATGACGGAGACCAAGAAATTGGAGCAGCAGATGAGGAACTCGGAGAAACTGGCCTCGGTCGGAAAGCTCGCCGCAGGGGTGGCTCACGAGATCAACAATCCCTTGGGGGGCATTCTCAACTGTCTCTACAACTTGCGGAAGGGAACGTTGCCGCCGAGCCGGCAAGAGGAATATTGGGCGTCGATGGAAGACGGTGTGCGGCGCGTGCAGAAGATTGTTCGACAGCTCCTCGATTTTTCCCAGCAGCATGAACCCGCGTTCGTCCTGACGGACATCAATCACGTTGTCGATCGGGTGTTGGTCTTGACGACGCATCTCTTTGTCCCGAACCGAATTCGGTTGGAAACGGGATTCGGTCAGGGGTTGCCGAATGTGATGGTCGATCGGCACATGATTGAGCAGGTGCTGATGAACTTGGTATTGAATGCAGTTCAAGCGATGAAAGACGGAGGGGTGCTGACGATCCGAACGTCTGTGGTCGAAGGAATCTGTCTGATCGAAGTTCACGATACGGGATCGGGCATTTCACCAACGGTCTTGCCGAGGATTTTCGATCCGTTCTTTACGACGAAGAGCGAAGGTGAAGGAACCGGTCTCGGTCTGTCGGTCAGTCTGGGCATCGCCGAGCGCCACGGAGGAAAGATTCTGGTGGACAGCGAAGTCGGGAAAGGGACGACCTTTACTCTCTGTCTGCCTGTTTCTCGGGACCGTTCGTTGATGGAGCGGGTGTCATGAAGGGACTCAGGATCCTACTGGTCGATGACGAGCCGCTGATGCGGTTGTCGATGGTCGATGCGTTGGAGGCGGTCGGCCATGATATCGAAGCAGCGGCTTCCGGGACGGAAGGGATCGACGCCATCCGCCAACGACCGTTCGATCTGGTGATCACCGATCTTCGGCTGCCCGGCGCGGACGGCCTCACAGTGCTCACAGAGGCCAAAGGGCAGTCGTCCCACACGGAGGTCGTGGTGATTACCGCTCACGGGTCGGTGGAGACGGCGGTCGGCGCGATGAAGCTCGGCGCCTTCGATTACATCACGAAGCCCTTCCAAATGGATGAATTGCTGCTGATCGTCGAGCGGGTGGGCCGCGTCGTGACGTTGCGGCGAGAAAATCAAGATCTCAAAGCGGTGCTGGAAGACAAGTTCAGCTTTGGAGGCATTCTTGGAGCGAACAACCAAATGCGGGCCGTGCTCGAGAAGATCAAGCTGGTGGCAGGAACAGACTCGACCACATTGATTCTGGGAGAGAGCGGAACCGGCAAGGAGCTGGTCGCCAATGCCATCCATCAAAACAGCCCACGCAGCCAGTACCCCTTGATCAAAGTCAGCTGTGCGGCGCTTCCGGAAACCTTATTGGAAGCGGAACTCTTTGGCCATGAGAAGGGAGCGTTTACGGGAGCGATGCGGCAGCGGCGCGGGCGGTTCGAGCTGGCCCATCGAGGCACGCTGTTTCTCGATGAAGTCGGAGAAATCTCGCCGGTCATCCAGGTGAAATTATTGCGGGTGCTTCAGGAACGGCAGTTTGAGCGTGTCGGAGGAAACGACACGATTCACGCCGATGTGCGGCTAGTCTGCGCGACGCAGAAAGACCTTCGAAAGGAAGTGTCTCAAGGGCGGTTTCGAGAGGATCTGTTTTATCGCCTTAATGTCGTGCAGATCGTGATTCCACCGTTGCGTCAACGGCAGGACGACATCATGATTATTGCCGATCACATACTGAAGGCCTGCGCCGGCAAGATGAATAAGTCGTTGAAAGGGTTTTCTTCCGTGTCGCGAGAGCTCTTCTTGCGCTACTCATTTCCAGGGAACGTGCGGGAGTTGGAGAACATGATCGAACGTGCGGTGGCGCTGGGGCGGGATCGTGAAGCGGTCCAGCCGTCCGATCTGTGCGGGTTCCAGTCCTGTCCCTTTACGGGCGGGATGCCACAAGAATCGTGTGGATTCTGTAGTGAAGGGCTGACGGGGCAGAAGCGAGAGGAACGACCATTGACCTCGCTGGCGACGGCGAGGGAACGGTTCGAGAAAGACTATATCCTGTCGGTATTGGAGCGAGTGGACGGCAGCCGCACAACCGGCGCGAAGATCCTCGGGCTTTCACGCAAAGCCCTGTGGGAGAAGTGCAAGCGCTACGGGATTCCATCGGCGAGAGAAGAGGCGGAGGATGAGGCCTGATGATCTTCTGTGCTCGCGCAACGCGCGGTCGCGGACTCTCCTCGTTGGACGCGCGCACGGTGGGAAACCGCCAGGCTGCCCCTCACGATTGGGCAGAGCGAGAAAAGTGGTGGACGCGCACACAGGCATGGACCGGTCAAGCTTGATAAATGAGAATGTCCCCGTTTCTTCGTTCTGAGAGCGCCTACTCCTGAGAAAGTCATGTTGATAACCGCTCGCCCCACTAAGTTACTCTACGTATTACGCTGGATTGATGTCCTCCTGAGACAAATTGCTGGCCATCGTCATGAACAATGACCACCTGATCGCACTCCTTAAGCTCGGTAAGCAGGCTCACATGGCTGAGCTACTTTATGAAGGCCGGGTGTTCATGAATAGGGTGGAATATTTTTCTGCGCTTGAGGATGGGGCACCCCGCTCGGACCCGGATGAGGGAATTGGATATTACCAACAGGCAGATGGGGCGATTCTCAAAATGCAAGATG
>DATHTZ010000433.1:0-4933 GCA_035462675.1 Nitrospiraceae bacterium
GCTCGCCGAAGTCAAGAGCAGCTTCTTGTCCGAATTTGCCGCCGGGCTCATCCGTGCCGACTGTCCCCACCTGAAGGACAAGATGCACGTGCGCAGCGCGGTGATCAACTGGCAGTCGCGAGCGATGGAAGTGATTGATCCCTGCGCAGCCTGGTGACACCAAGTCGAGCCGACGATAGCCGGATCCAGCCTCTGAGCTCTTTGCAAACATGTCGTGTTCCATATGGGGAGCAGTTACGTGCCGGTCAGCGATGACATTGTGGAAGAGCTCAAGGCCAGAGTCTACTCCCAGTCGAACGGTTTCTCGACCTCTTGATCAACCGCGTGGTGTACTCCTCCTACCTCAAAGAGAAAATCCGCACAGAACTGAAATTCTCCGGCGATCCGGTGACGCACTTCAAGGCGCCATCCGCGACCTCTAATCGGCTGCTGAAAATTCCCTCCAGCGGCGTTCTCAGTCGTTCGCCCACCTCGGCGTCCGAACTCCCTGCGGCCTTGCTGGAGAAAATTTTAGGAGCCGCACCTTGCGATTACCCAGCGAGGTAAATTGCCTATCAGAGCGTGGGTAACTTTCGAGCGCAGCCCGTCCGGTTCATTCGTGAGCTAGGCGGCTCGCTACAGCAGAGAAGGTGGATCTCGTTCACTTGACCCGCTCCGTGGAGGTTTCGGCAAGCAGTGATGGATACCGTTTAACAAAGAATCGTTCTGTCGGCTCTAGAAAGCCACGGACGGAGTCGATGAACTCACCAAACTCCCCAGTCCCCACTCGCACACGATTACCTGCTGCGGCGGCAACGCCGGGATGTCGTTTGACGAAGTCCGTGGTGGCGACGCCAGCCGCGTGAACGACTACATGGCGAATACCCCAGATCAGCTCCAAGCGAGAGGCAAGACCATCCGAGTAGCTCCTCGCTCCCATACGTTTGAGGCGCGAGATCCAGCGCGTCGGTCCTCCATCGCTCAGCCAACCGCGAGCCCATTGAGTGCGCAACTTACTCGCAAGTTCGTCCAATGAGGTGGCCGAGATGACGTCTGTATATGGAGCAAGTTGCTGAGACTTGTCCATGAGCTTAGGGTCGACGCTCGCTGCTATGGCGAGCAAGTCCTGTAGGTAAGCTTCGACACAGGTGACCAACATGACGACTTGCCAAAGCATGGCCGTTGCCATTCGTTCGCACCCCGTCTCGCGGTCTTTTTGTAACCCTCGGATGAACGTGTGAGCTTTGCCAGTGCCACCTTCAGCGGCGGGAGTATCAGGACTGGAGATTTGCCCAGAGAGGTCTTGAGCCGAGTCACCTCAGTGGTCACGCGTGCCGCAGAGGTCGCGAAGCGAGCCGACGCCGCCATTAGGGAGGCATTTTCGCGATGCACCATCGCAACCATATTGGCGATGCTGTCGAGATTCTGCTCAAACGCCGCCCATGCTTTGGTATGAGGCCTGGACGAAGACGTGGTAGCCATTGCGAATGTCACCACCCTAATCAGGAGCTGCTGCACGCACGGCTGACCCCGCGGACACACGTGCCGGCTGCCTAACTACTGAGTATACTGACCCGCATATCCTGCTCTATAAATCCAGCCTGAACTGGCAGGATTCTTCCGGTGAGGCAAAGACTCGTCAACGATCTCCCCTGTGCAAGGTATCCGCGAGTCCTTCCTCTACCCCCCATCACTGAGGGCCTCAGGCTTCCTTCTTCGACTGCGCGCATCGAGGGACCACCGTTTCATCGTGGGGCCTCTGCGAGCAAGAAAGAAGGAGCCTGAGGCCCTCAATCCGCCATTTGGCCTTCCTGGAACAGTTGATTCAGTAGCGCATTTTTCTTTTCAGGATCTTTGTAGTACTTGAGCGCCTTTGTAAAATTATCCAGTGCGCTCTCGCGCTTCCCCTTTTGGGAATAGTATTCACCGATGCCGTGGTAGGCCCGAGGGTCTTGATCGTTGGCCTTGAGGGCTCGATTGAAGGCTTCGTAGGCTGCCTGCATGTGTTGCTTGGCCAGCTCCAACCAGCCGATCGCGGAATGAGCCGGACCGAAGTTCGGATCGGCGACGAGGGCCGCATCATATTCTTTTTGCGCCAGGTCCAGGCGGCCTCTGGTTTCATAGAAATCTCCCAGAGCGAAATGCACGGCTGCGTCATTGGGATTTAGGCGCAATGCCTCTTTGTAGGACTGCAAGGCCGGCTCGAACTTGCCCTGCTCGGCGAGCGCGCAGGCGAGGTTGGCATGAGCCACCGAGTCGTTGGGGTGCAACTTGATCACTTCGCGATATTGGGGGATCGCCATCTCCAATCGGCCCTGTTCTTGATAAGCCACGCCTAGGTTGGTGCGCGCCGGTGCATAGGAAGAGTCCAGTCGTACAGCTTCGCGATATTCCTTGATGGCCATTTCGAGGTGGTTGGCCCGCTCATGAATCTGTGCCAGAAAATAATGGGGGTAGGCGGATTGTGGCGCGAGTCTGATCGACTCCTTGTAGGCTGCGATCGACTGTTCGGATTGGCCCGATTGGGTTAGGAATAATCCCCTCACGAGATGGGCATGGGCCTGTTCAGGCTGTCGTGCGACAAATTCTTCGATCCACCCTTTGACTTTGGCAATGTCTTCTGATTCTTCCAAGCACTTCGCGTGAGTATGCCAGGCTTCGGCAAACTCTCCCCGGAACAGATGGATCACGTTCAGAGCGAACTGGGGTCGAGGATCTCGGTCTGTGCCGGTAGAAGGCTGGCGGGCCCAAGCCAGTGCGGCTTGCTGGGCCTGATCCCATTGGCCTTCTAATAGTCTCGCTTCACATTGCGCTTGGTAGTCGGTCATCGGGACTGGTCCGACTATCTGGTGAGAGTGTCTTCGATGTCTGGAGAGGTGGCCTGAACGCGATCTCCGAGTGAGGGATAGCGCGCCGCAAGTTTTTGCTTCATCAGCCAGGCGATCGTGCGATACGACCAGTGGCCTTTCACGCCGGAGCGGAGCCTGGCAATATACTCTGCTTCGGCATAGTCCATCTTGAACAGGCACCGCACCTTGAATCCGAACGGCGTGGCGTAGAGCGATCCCTCCGCACTCGTTTTCTTGAGCAGGTCGATGTCCGAACGGACTGCGTCCATCGCCTGCCCATACTCCTGGTCCAGTCCCGCTTGCACGAGCGGAGGCGGAACTTCGTACCCATGCACCGTCGTGAAGTTCTGCTGAATCTGTTGGCAGCGCCGGTGTCGATGCATATCGCGCCAGCCTCCGATGTCCATCAGCACATCAAACGTGAAGGCGTAGCCGCTGCGGAACTCCTTGATAAGTTCGTCGTAGGGCCCTCGTGTACTCACCGCCACATCGATCGCTGCCTGTTTCTGTTTCTCCGTCCAGGCACGGACGACCGCGAGGAGATTCCGGTAGGGGGCGTGCGAAACACGGTACAACAACGTGGTCACGATTTCGTCCAATGGATCGTGGGGGTCGATGAGATCCACCGGCTCCGGCTTGCCCCAGGACGCCGGCTGATCCAAGCCGGCTCCGCGGAGCGCGTCCTTCGCATATTTGGCGAGGTCTTGGTAGACCGACGCTTGATAGTCGTTCGACTGAGCATGGCGCGCGAGTGTCGGCGCGAGGGGCTCCTGTGCGCCTGGCTGACCGCACAGTTCGCCCCAGAGACTCACGGGTGACCGTTGGCAGGCATCCTTGAGTTCGTCCCCGATCGATCGTAATTCCGGGAGTTGCGATGACAACAGTCTGGTGATTTGCTTCTCCAACGTCCTGATGCTGACGACTTGCCCGACGTTCGTTCTGGCCGCGAGGGGCAGGAGATATCGTGTGACATCGAATGCGCGAGCGGCAATCGTTCGTTGGTAATCGGCCGGTTTCATCGACTCGGGGCGCGGCTCACGTTCAGAAATAAATTGGGTCAACGGTTGGTGTAAAATCCGATAGATCTCGGTGAGGCTGCGGAGAATGCCATGGTAGGTGCCTTCCGTTTCAGTCCCTCGAATAGAATCCGGCACAAACCACCCGCCGGAGGCAAAGTTCTGATACCGGCTTGATTTTGCCTGACCATCCCATAAGGGCTCGTCTTCGAGTCGAATAGCCGCGAGTTCGGAGATATCCTCGAAGCAGATGATGACATGGCCAAGATCGGCGATCGACGCATGGCCGTAGTCGAAATAGAACTGATCCCAGAACTTTTCAGAAGAATGTCCATGCACCCAGCGGAGGCTGTCCTCGATCGAGTCGGGCGAGCGGCTGTAGCGGGCCAGGGCGTATGCGGATTTCTCGGGCGGCATCGGTGCGAGTGCGATGACCCGGCGAATCGGTTGATCTATGCTCATAACAGTTCTGGGTTTCCTAACAGGTCGTGCACTATACCGGCGCAAGAATGCCTGTGCAAGAATCTAATCCGTCAATGGTCATTCGTCAATCATGAACGGATGGGCACGTGCGGGCGCGGCTCAATATCGATTGACCTGTGACCACTGATTATTGAACGCTTCGACCTGCGTTGACTTGCCTGCAGCCCGTCGCTATAGTCCCGATCTTTCTCGACGGTCGCCGAATTAATGTAATTATGGACATAATCAAGGGCATCAAGGGCGTTAAAGATATCCTTCCTGAGGAAACCCCTCGGTGGCGTTTTATCGAGGATGCTGCGAGGCGCTGGGCGCTCTGTTACGGGTATCAGGAGATCCGTATCCCCATCTTCGAGCTCACGGCGCTCTTTGCCCGAAGCATCGGTGCGGCGACAGATATCGTTGAGAAGGAAATGTATACGTTTCCCGATCGGTACGGTACCTCGCTGACGTTGCGCCCGGAAGGAACGGCCGGCACAGTCCGCGCCTTCATTGAGCATAATCGGGCGGCCAATCCACTCCCACAGAAATATTTCTACATTGGTCCGATGTTTCGCCATGAGCGGCCGCAGGCGGGGCGACTCCGGCAGTTTCATCAATTCGGTGTCG
>DATHTZ010000434.1:0-5417 GCA_035462675.1 Nitrospiraceae bacterium
AAAATCGTGGTCTAGATCGCGGAACACTTCGTGCACCAGCTCGCGTATGGTCCGGAGCGGATGCTGCGGCCGGTACCCGTTGCTCCGGCGACATATACGAAACTAGCTGTCCCTGATCGTCAAATGGTCCGCGCATAATTGCCCCTCCGTTCTTCCTACAAACAGAGAATCATCGTACGCCCCGCGTTGCGAGGGGGGGGTCAGCAGACTGCTAGGTTGGTAGAACGCGGCGGCTCAACTGAGCACTACGAGAGATGATTCGCTTCGAATCCATTTATGGTCTCTGCGCAGTTACCATAAGCAGGTTGCTCACGGATTCACGGATGAGCTGGATCAACGGTTCTGGATAGACTCCCAGGAGGACAATGATCGATGCAACGAGGCCGAGCGAGAAGACAGCTGTCCAGCTTGTCGCCTCTCCCGCCTGCGCCTGCTGTCCTTGAGGAACCGTTGCCGGAGTTGTTTCCTCGCCGAAGAGTGTCACGATGAGTCGAAGATAATAATACAGGCTGACGACGCTGTTCCCAATCAGCGTTAATACGAGCCACCACAGACCCGCGTCAACACCGGCCGCGATCGCATAAAACTTTCCGATGAATCCAGCCGTCACCGGGATACCCGCCAGCGATAACAGGCTCAGAGCCAGCATGGCGGCGAGCCAGGGGCGAGTCCAAAACAAGCCTTGATAGTCCTCGACACAGTCCTTCTCCCCTCCCTCGCTCGAGTACACAGTCACCACACCAAAGGCGCCCAAGGTCATGGCACAATAGACGATCACGTAGAAGGTCACCGCTTCCGCGGCTGCAGGACCACCAGCCAGCAGGGCCACGAGCACGTAGCCGAAGTGCGTGATCGATGAATAGGCCAAGAGCCGTTTCACATTCTGTTGCAAGAGCGCCAGCGCATTCCCCGTGACCATCGAAGCCACAGCCAGGAGACTAAACAGATGGACCAGTGGAGGCAGTTCTAACGCCCCGACATCGGTTGCGAGGCGGAGCAGCAGTGCCACCAGTGCTCCCTTTGATACGGTCGCAATATATGCCGTGATGGGAGTGGGGGCTCCCTGGTACACATCGGGAATCCACATATGAAACGGAGCCAGCCCGAGTTTTAATGCGACGCCGACAAGGACGAGGACAAATCCACCCAGCCATAGTCCGGGAACGTCCTGCGCCTGTTTCACAATCGCGCCCACCCCACGAAACGTCATGGAGCCACTTTCGAAATACAAGAGCGCCATACCGAACAGGAGGAACGCTGACGCGGCGATGGAGAGCAGCAGATACTTCACCGCAGCTTCGAGCGGGTGCCGTCGCGTTCGTAAATAGCCGATTAAGCTACAGAGGGAAAGGCCAAGTAGCTCGAGTCCAAGAAAAAAAGATACGAAGTGTGCAGCCACGGTCAGAACCAATCCTCCGAACGTGGCCAGTAAGAGGAGGAGATAATATTCCTCTACGCCTTCATGCTCATGAAACTGAACCGTCAAATACCTGTACGACAGGGCAATGACGACCATCGTCGCACTCAACACGAGTCCCATGTACAACAAGGCATGTCCATCCACGACCAACAACGCTGTCACGGCTCGCGGTGTCGCCGTTGCCGCCCAAGGCAGCGTCGCCAGCGTGAGAAGACATGACATGAATGCGAAGACGGCGATCCTTGCATGGTGTCGTCTGAACGCAATCGCGAGCATGGTCACGAGGGAGAAGGCCCCGAGATTCAGAATAGGTGAAAGGGCGACAAAATCTTGGAGTATCATGGGGCACTCACCTGTGAGGTGAAGATGGTTGAGGACGATACCGACTCTGATGGCTGATGAGTCAGATTGGGTGACGCCACGACCGGCTGGACGAGCATGTTCATGACGGGCTTTGTGGTGATCAATACCGTCTTCGGATAGAGACCAAGCCAGATCTGCAGGACTGCGATGAGCAGCAATGTCCCAAACGCGGTATTCGACAGGTCCGGAGCGATACGGGTTTCTCGTTGCTGACCAAAGAATGTGCGTTGCATCATACCCAGGGAATAGATGGCAGCCATCACCATGCCAAGTGATGCCAGAATGGTTAGGACCGGTTGGGCAGAATAAGACCCGAATAGAACGAGAAATTCACCGATGAAATTGGCCAAGCCTGGCAACCCCAGTGAGGCGCAGGCAAAGAAGAGCGCCATCGTTGCGAGACGTGGGGTCATCCCCCACAGTCCTCCCATCTGTCGCATGTCTCTCGTCTGGAAACGCTCCTGAAGCGCCCCTGCCAGCATGAAGAGGGCGCCGGTGCTCAGCCCGTGCGCCACCAGCTGCATCACCGCTCCTTGCAGCGCCAACTCCGTTCCGGCGAAGGCGCCGAGGAGGAAGAACCCCATGTGGCTGATGCTGCTGTACGCCACCAATCGTTTGATATCCGTTTGGCAACATGCCAATACCGCGCCGTAGAGAATGCCGACTGTGCCAAGCCCCATAACGAGGGGTGCGAACTCACTCATCACGCCGGGAAATAACGGAATCGTAAACCGTAGTAACCCATAGGCACCAGTTTTCGCTAAGATTCCGGCGAGGATGATACTCGCACCGGTTGGAGCCTCTGTGTAGGTGTCTGGCAACCACGAATGAAAGGGTGGAGCCCCTAGTTTCACCACGAACCCGATGAGAAATGCCAACATCAGCCACCAGGCCATCCCATGAGTCACGGTCAGTTCCATCAGATCGGCATAGTCGAAACTGGGTCGTCCCGTCGCATGCTGATGAAGGAGTGCCAGGGCGATGATCGCGACAAGCATCAGCAAGCTACCGGCCTGCGTAAACAAGAAGAATTTGAACGAGGCGTACCGGCGATGCGCGTGCCCCCAGATGGCAATCAGGAGATACATGGGGACCAACATGAGCTCCCAAAAGAAGAAAAACAGGAACAGATCGATGGCCAAAAACACCCCAATGACGCCACCCAAGGCCAGCAGGACGTTACAGTGGAAAAATCCGACGCGACTCTGGATTTCTGTCCAGGAGGCACCAATCGCGAGGAGACCGATGAAGGCCGTCAAGAGGATGAGTATCACGCTGAGACCATCGAGGCCGAGATGCAGACTAATGCCCCAGCGAGGAATCCAACTGCTGTGACTTTCTACGAGCCAGGAACCGTGACCTGAAGTCTGAACCGAGTGGTCTTGGCTCAAAAGCAGAAGGGTCAAAAGACAATCAACAGATAACGTTCCTATGGCAATCCAGCGAGGAGCGTTGCGAGACCACTGCTGTCCCATCCATGCAAGAGGAGCCGCGAGAATTGGAATGAGTATGAGCAGCCAAAGAACCATACGAGTTACATCGCAAACAGACCAAGTAACATCAAAGTCCCGACAACAATGGTAGCGGCATACCAACGGACATGCCCCGTCTGGGTGTGACTCATCCATCCATGGCAGGATTCGGCGCCAATGGCCAGCCATTCGTACCCGCGGTCGAGGAGTTCACCCGGGTTCCGGGTCAGCAGGAACCAGGGTCGTACACACACTCGATCATACAGTCGATCGAACCCCCACCCACCTTGCAAAAGTGTCACCAAGGGACGACCGGTGGATAGATCTGCACCTCGCCCAGAGAAGTTGGAACCTGGCAGAAACAGGATAGCAGCCAGGCCAATCCCCAGGAGTGCCGAGACGGTCACAGCGAGCTGTTCACGGGCTTCACTCGATTCATCCATCCCAGGAAGGAGTTCCATCGTTGGGAGCGCATGCGACAGGTAGTGGCTAAACAGAGTCACATTCCCTAGCGTGTGAGGAATTTCGAGATAGCCGATGGTGAGCGCAAAGAATGCCAGCACCACCAGAGGAACACGCATGGCAAGACCCGGTTCGCCGGTCGGCTGTGTGCGGACTTCTCCGAAAAAGACTCGAAAGATCAGTCGGAAACTGTAGAGGCCAGTCAGCATGGCCCCGAGGAGTGCACCGAACCAGATCCACCGGTGGCTTAAGGGTGAAGACCACACCGACCACAGGATCCAGTCTTTGCTGTAAAACCCGGAGGTGATGAGGGGGACGCCGGACATCGCAGCGGCTCCGATGAGGAATGTCCAGAAAGTCCACGGCAGATGCCGCCGGAGCCCGCCCATCCGGAAAATGTTCTGCTCATGGTGGAGGCTGTGGATGACCGATCCAGCCGCAAGGAAAAGCAAGGCTTTAAAGCACGAATGGGTAAGAAAATGAAAGAGTGCGGCAGACCAGGCTCCGACGCCGAGCGCAAGAAACATATAGCCGATCTGGCTCATTGTCGAGTACGCCAGCACCCGCTTAATGTCCTGTTGAACCAATGCACTGGTCGCTGCAAGCAGCAACGTCGCGAGGCCGATCACCGCGATGACCTCTTGCACCAGTGGCGCCAGCGCAAACAGGTGATGCATGCGAGCGATGAGGTAGACCCCTGCCGTCACCATCGTCGCCGCATGGATCAGCGCGCTGACGGGAGTGGGACCAGCCATCGCGTCCGGCAACCAGACTTGGAGGGGCAATTGCGCCGACTTCCCGACCGCCCCGATCAAGAAAAGTACCGCCACGATCGCGGCAAGGTTTGAACCCACCGGCCATGCCTCTGTCGCAAGGCTCTGGACCTGTTGGATGGACAGGCTCTTGAGTTGCGTAAAGAGGATGAATAACCCAATGGCAAACGCTGTGTCTCCGATGCGAGTGACGATAAACGCCTTCTGTGCGGCGGTGCCGTATTCTGGTTCGCGATACCAAAACCCGATCAACAGGTAGCTGCACAGTCCCACACCTTCCCAGCCCAGGTAGAGCAAGAGCAGATTATCTGCCAACACCAGCGTCAGCATGGCGGCGACGAACAGATTCATATAGGCAAAAAACCTAGCGTATCCCTCATCGCCGGCCATGTATTCGGCCGAGTACAGATGGATCAAAAAGCCGATGCCAGTGATCACCGCTACCATCAGGAGTGACAGGGCATCCAGGTACCAGGAGACTCCAACGGTCAGTCCAGAGGTGTCGATCCAATTCCACAGTGTTTGATGGTAGGACTCACGATCGGGAAAGCCTTGAAAAAACTCCCTGCCGACAAGCGCAGTGGTGAAGGCCGCCGTGCCGACCGAACCACAACCGACCCACGCGACCTGTTGCCTGGTGAACCGCCCTCCGAAGAGGGCCAACACCAGAAAGCCTGCGAGCGGAAGTGCTGGGATAAGCCAAAGTAAGCTGATCATCTCGTCTCTCTCAAATACATGTTCATTATCAGTTTCCTGCAAGCGTCTGATGCGAGAAGACGTCTCGGCACCATGTCTTCATTACCCTCTCATCTCGCTGAATGCATCCGCGTCCAGTGTATGAAATCGGTATGACAGCTGCAGCACGATACCCAGTGCCACGGAGACTTCAGCCGCCGCCAAGGTGAGAATGAATAAGAACATGATCTC
>DATHTZ010000435.1:0-4681 GCA_035462675.1 Nitrospiraceae bacterium
TCGCGCAGATGATGCGAATTCCGCCGCCCAAGGTGCCACCCCAGGTTCACGCTCCAACACCGACACGTAAAGTCTGATGCGGTGCTCTCGACGCGATCCCGGCCCCACAGCACCTCAAGACATTCGTCGGTGAAGAAAGGAAGCAGAGTGATGCGGTGCTCATCTGATTCACACTAGGATATGTTCCCTTCCAATTAAAGTGAGGTCACGATGTCACAGGCGCACGACACAGAACGATCAGGAATTGAGACAGTGGTGTGCGGACTCTTGAGAGATGTTCGCACGCTCGTGCGCCAGGAAATGGTCTTGGCGCAACATGAGGTTCAGTACGAAATCGGCAAGATCCTCAAGTCGGTCATGTGGTGTGGAATCGCTGCGGTGCTGGCACTGATCGGGTTGTTCGCGGGCGCCGCGGTCTGTGTGCTGATCCTCTTTGAGTATACAGGGTTGCCTGCCTGGGTCTGTGCCGCAATAGTGAGTGTCGTTCTCCTAGGTGTGGCGTGGGGGCTCGCGGTGGCGGGATGGGGAGTGGCAAAGTCCGTTCATGTCATCCCGCTACGAACCGTCCGAACCCTGGTGGGCGACGTCAAGTGGATGGCGGAATGGGTGCGCATGCGGTTTACGTAGATACAGAACTCGGCTTTGTCGCCTTACCGCAGTATTCTGAATAAGCCGATAGTCTCCCTGCGATCATACAGGCTCATAAGAGTAAGGTCCCGAAAACTAGGGGAATTCCGAGTGGTTGATCGGCCCGACCCATGCGATCATCCGTGGGAATGATGCGAACGTTGCCACGCTAGCGGAGATTGTCACAAGGAAACAAGGGAAAGACTTCGCGTGCTCTTGGACTTAAGGAGAGGGAGCGAACTACGAACCGTACATAAGGAGGATCTATGGCGACTCACCTACAGACGATCGAGGCCAGGGCCACCTTCATCACATTGATGCTCCGTGAAGACCATCAGAAGGTCAGACAGCTGTTTGAACAGTTTGACAACACGACGATAACAGAGAAACGGGAAATCATGAAGGAAACTCTTGCAGTCCTGGAGGTCCACACCAAGCTCAAGCAGGAACTCATTTACCCTGCCTGGCGAGAACATGTTCACGAGCAGAGTCTGGATCTGCTGGACGAGGCCCGCGAGACACTCCATGTCGTTCACGCGCTGATGAAAGCGCTCAAGACCATGAATCCCGAGGACGAGCGATACGAGTCCATGTGTACGGTCCTCAAGAATCAGGTCACACACCATATCAACGAGGAGGAAGGGAAGATGTTCCCCCTCGCAGAGCAGACCGACCTGGATTGGGAGCGATTGACGACACATGTGATACAGCGACGTCAAAGCTTGGAGCAAAAACCGTTATGGCTGCTTGGGGTGCCCGTGATTGTCAGCACGCGCGCGACAGCCGGCGCCACGCGTGCGGCGCTTTCCGGTCGATCAGGAGGCTGAGGCTGGGGCATGGTTCGCACCACGGTAGGTAAAAGGAGGCTCAGATGGCGCCCGCAAAAGGATGCGCAATGAAACCAAGCGGAGCCTCTGTACGACAAGAGGGGGAGAGGGTAACCAAACAGGCCCGAGAATTGGCCGGTTCGATCGGTCAGACCAGGGACTCGGCGGCGCACAGGATACAAGATACCCTGCGACGAACCCAGAATAGCGCTTGTGCTGCGATGGGAATGGTTGCGGACGGCCTTGATACCTCAACCGCATATTTCAGTAAACGTGGAATGGTGGGCGTGGTCGAGGACGTAGAGAGGCTTATCCGTCGGCGTCCGTTTCATGTTCTGGTGCTCGGGGTTTCGCTGGGATATCTCCTCTCTCGATCTCGGAAGCGGTGACGCCCCGACTTCCTCATTGGCCTTGCAGATTTGAGTCTAAGAAAGAAAGGGAGATCATGAACAAAGACGCGGATCGCATTGCTCAAGACATCAAAGATATCGTCCAGACTAGAATCGCAATTGCCGAAAAGCTAGGAGCAATCGAGCAACATGTGGGATCAACGATGCAACATGCGAGGACAATGATGACTCAGGTTGCGGACAAAACGACCTCATCTGTGCATGAAACATTGAAGGCGACCAAGGAAGTCTTTGATCCACAGGTCCATGTCGCACGGCACCCATGGGTGTTCGTGGGCGGGACATTGATCCTCGGCTATGCGGTCGGCGCCCTCTACCGTCGTGGCTGGCGGATCGATGGAGCGGTTCCCTATTACCCCCGCGGAGCGAAGGGTGCGGCTGTGATGCCTATGAGCGGCTCACCCTCGTCCGAACGGCAAGAGTCCGGGGTATATCCCTTCTACCCTTCTCGCGAAGCGGACAGTGCGAGTGAGGAACAAGGTCGGCCCGATCGACTCACCTTGTGGACCGAGTTGGAACGAGTCCTCCAAGACGAACTCGGTGTCGTACGGAGCGGATTCGTCCGATTCGGACGTGGTCTCCTCCACGAGATGCTCCGTCAAGCCGTACCCGCCCTCGTGCAGATAATTGCAGGCAACCGCCGAGAACGGGCCCCTCGTTCCGAGCACGACCCAAGGCGTTAGTAAAGAACCCCGCCCTTCCAGGCGGGGCTTTTGTAAACCAAGAGGGAATTTCCCTCTGCTTCGCTACGGGCTGCCATTCCTCCCCGCTCTTCCGAGCGGGGCATCCTGGCAGATCTTCGTGAAGCTCCCCTATCGGTCCCGCGACAGGACTCAACGATTTCCCGACGAACCGTCATGAATACTGCGGACTAGGGTATAACCCAGTCTTATACCTTGCCCCGCTACGGCATAATCAGGACATCGAGAGAATCAATAGCGATGAAGACGCTATTGGAAAGATGGGCGGCGCACGGGATGGGCGGCGCTATCGTTTCCATTCGTCATCGTCGAGTGCAAGATTTCATTTATTCATCAAAAGGAGGATCGCTCATGTTTACCAAATCTCAGGAAGCCGGCGCGTCATCGGTGACCGATATGCTTCGGGAGGACCACAAGAAAGTGAAGGATCTCTTCGAGGAATTCGAGCAGGCCGAAGATACCAAAGCAAAACAGCAGATCGTCGAGACGGCGTTAATGGAACTGGAGGTGCATAGCAAGTTGGAGGAAGAACTCATCTATCCGGCCATTCGCGCGGAAATCGATGACGATGACCTGATGGATGAGGCGCTTGAGGAGCATCATGTCGTGCACGGACTGCTCGGGGAACTGAAAAAGATGAAGCCCAGCGACGAACGCTACGATGCCAAGTTTACCGTGCTGGCCGAGAACGTTCGGCATCACATCAAGGAAGAAGAGACGGAAATGTTTTCGAAGGCTGAAGACTGCGAGATCGATTGGGAAGCGCTCTGTTCTCAAGTCGTGAAGCGGAAGCAGCAGTTGACGGCAAAGAAGACCTCAAAGAAGAAGTAAGACAAATTGTCGGTCCATGTATAACGGGGACGCCGAGAGACAAGCATGCCCTGGGCGTCCCCGAAGGCTTAGTTGCCGGAGCTCGAAGATGCGTATGGGCCTGAACGTCATCTGGAAACTGCTGAGCGCCACCTACATAAAATGGACTGAGGATCATGCCCAAGGGCTAGGAGCCGCCTTGGCATTTTATGCGATCTTTTCTCTGGCGCCGCTGCTCCTTATCGTCATCGCCATTGCCGGTCTCGTGTTTGGGCGGGAGGCGGCGCAAGGTCAGATTATCGGCCAGATTCAAGGCCTCGTCGGCGAGGAAAGCGCGAAAGCGATTCAAACCATGATCGAGGAAGCCCGGAAGCCCGCCGCCGGCATCATTGCCACGGTCCTGGCTATTGTCATGCTGCTTCTCGGTGCAACCGGTGTATTTGCTCAACTTCAGGAAGCGCTGAATATCATTTGGAAGGTTGAGGCAAAGCCGGAGCAGGGCATGTGGAAAATCCTCAAGGATCGCTTCATTTCACTCCTCGCGGTTCTCGGCACAGGATTTTTGCTGTTGATCTCCTTGGTCATCAGCGCAGGGTTATCGGCGATAGGCACGACCCTGGAGCACTTTCTTCCGGTCCCAGGATTTCTGCTGCAACTCCTCAATTTCTTCGTGTCATTTTCTATCGTGACGCTCTTATTTGCCATGATCTACAAACTGCTCCCCGACCGATCCATCCAGTGGAGCGATGTGTGGAGCGGCGCGATCATCACGTCGCTGCTCTTCACGATCGGAAAGTTTGTCATCGGCTTATATCTGGGCAAGAGCGATGTCGGCATCGCCTATGGAGCGGCTGGGTCGCTCGTGGTCATTTTGATTTGGGTCTACTATGCGTCGCAGATATTTTTGTTCGGGGCCGAGTTCACAGCTGTCTATGCACATGTTCGGGGTTCCAAGTTCGCTCCATCGCAACACGAACGAATGGAGCCCATGACCGAATTGAATCGGGCCACGAGTTGACGTTACTCCCAATATATAGGTCAAGACAATGATCGAACGTTTCCGTATGACAGACGTACGAGAAGTCATCATCAATGGCGGAGTGCCGCAGGCGGCGTCTCACCGGCAATCTGCTGCGACTCCGTCCAGTTCATAGATCGATGCATGCCTAGCATGATCAGCCAAACCGAACGACACAAATCGCCCATGAAGAAGGAATGCAATGACTAAAAAAAAGAAGGAACAGAGTGCTAAGACGGCCGACCTGAGCGCCTTTCGTGAGACCAGCGATGGGCAATACCTCACCAC
>DATHTZ010000436.1:0-2477 GCA_035462675.1 Nitrospiraceae bacterium
AAGGTGGGACGGCCCGGTTCTCGCGAACCAGCGTAACCCGGTATCGAGGCACGGCGTATTGATTACTCGGCTTCGGCTGCCGTCGAATGTTCAGCATGCCCTGTGAACCGTGAATGGCCATGTCCGCCTCCTTCTTCTTCATCAAGATGTTTTAGCCCCACCCTTCACAGCACAAGGGTGGGGCGTCGAAGAAGTAGGCGGGATGGCGCGCTCGCGGGGGACAGGCCTGAAGCGGGAGGGGCCCTATGGGACGGCATCCGGAAGGCCTGGCCGCTGCTCTTCAGCGCCGGCTCGCACCCGCTGAGATTTCATTCCGAATCCGACGCCGGCAGACATGCGGGCGCATCACGGGGGGATGGGGGTGTCGTGAGACTCCCCCGGTTCATAGGGATCGCGATAGTGAAGGCTCTCATATGACGTGTCGTCTGCTCGATATCAAGGAAGTGGCTGACTATACCGGCCTCTCAGTCCATACGCTCTATACGATGGTCTCTCAGCGCCGGATTCCCTTTGTGAAGTTGGGGCGCCTCACCAAGTTTGATCGTGTCGAACTCGACAAGTGGATTGCCTCTCATGCCGTAAAGGTCCGCCATGCAGGTCATCCTTAATCGTTGACGGAGATGATCCGCATATGGAACAATACCCCATGCGCAGGATACGCGAGCTCAGAAAACGAAAGGGGGTGAGCTTACGAGAGTTAGCACGACGTGCAGACGTAGGGGTCGCCACGCTCTCCCGAATTGAATCAGGAGAGGCCAACCCGCGCTTAAGCACGTTGTTGCAATTGGCGGATGCGCTCGGCGTATTCGTGGGGCAGTTATTCGAAAAGCAGGCCCGAGGCAAAGGAGGCAACTGACATGGGACTCACGAAACGGAAAGACAGCTACTATGTCGAATTTCGAGTGCTGGATAACGGGAAGACGCTGACGCTGGCACAGAAAGGATGTGGACAACTCAAGCGATGGAAAGTCCGTTCAGGCAACCGCACTGTGGCCAAACAGCATGAAGCAATGATCCAGACCGAGTTAATGAAGGGTCTTGTGATAAGTGACCAGGCGAGACCCGTAACGTTTAAGGAATGGGGCGAGACCTATCTCGGACTGGAAGAGGTTAAACGATTACGGTCATACAAAGAACGTCAACATGCCTTGACCCTTCAGCTTATCCCATTTTTTGGCAGCAAGGCTATTACAGAAATCACAGCTGAAGATGTGGAAGCTTACCGGGGGCAACGAAAAAAGAGGAATGGCAACCTGGTCAAACTTGGCACCATCAATAATGATCATATTATATTAAAGCATTGCTTGAACATTGCAAAGCGAAAGCGTTTGCTAACCATCAATCCGGCATCACTTGTTCCTATCCCCTGCGCACATAATGAACGAGATCGTATCCTCAGTGCAGATGAATGGCAGAGTCTTTATGAAGCGGCGGCCCCCCATCTCAAGCCCATGCTATTAACTGCGTACCATCTAGGGCAGCGACTGGGAGAGCTTGTCTCGCTTACTTGGGATCGCGTTGACCTGCACCGAGGGATTATTACGTTGAGGAGTATTGACACTAAAACAAAAAAACCCAGGCAGGTTCCCTTGACGCTCCCTGTCAGGCAAGCCTTGGTGGAACTATCCAAGGTACGTGATTTGGGACACCGACATGTGTTCGTGTACCACCGATCCCCTGTGCGAGAAGTGAAAACAGCGTTTAGGACAGCTTGCAAAAGGGCCGGGATAGAAAACTTACGCTTTCATGATCTCCGACACTGTGCCGCAACAAATTTGAGGCGGGCAGGGGTGGACACAACAACTGCGATGCAGATCATTGGCCATAAGTCTCCTTACATGTGGAAGCGATATAACACGGTGGCAGATAGTGACTTAGTGGCGGCTGCGAATAAGCTGAACACCTACCTTTCTAACACCCTAATAACACCTGCTGATTCCGAGAAAACCGTACAAGTCATAAGTGCCTGAAAAGTTGGAGCTGGCGAGAGGAATTGAACCTCCAACCTGCGGTTTACAAAACCGCTGCTCTGCCATTGAGCTACGCCAGCCATGTCAATGATTCTGCGGAGTTACTGTTCTACCCACTCTCTCCGGTCCCGTCAAGTGTTCCCGGCGTGTTCTCTTGGAGGTACTTCCCCAGTTTATTTGCCGCCTGTGTTAGGTCAATCTCTTGGATGTGATTGTAGCGTTTCCACATTTGGGGAGAGGTATGCCCTACGATCTGCATAGCCGTGGTTGTATCGACCCCGGCCCGTCGAAGATTGGTCGCGGCGCAGTGTCGGAGGTCATGGAAGCGAAACCCAATCACTCCCGCCTCGGTCATTGCAGTCCGAAATGCTGTGCGGAAATCGCGCAATGGTTCCCGTTTGTAGAGGAAAACGTGTCGTGTCGCCAGACTTCTTACCTTTGCCAAACCTTGTAGGGTAGCCCTAACATCGGGTGGCATTGGAACCTGTCAGCGGTGGCCCCATTCGT
>DATHTZ010000437.1:0-5926 GCA_035462675.1 Nitrospiraceae bacterium
TCACTGGTGGTTCTTCTGTCTCTCGTCACGAGCGGATGCATGACATATCGAGTCAATAGTCTGGCGGATGCGCCGGATGCGAATCCCGGTGATCGCACGTGCGCGCGGGCGGTCCCTCCTGGTACGGAGGCCGGAGCGCCGGGCGGCCTGTGTACGCTGCGCGCTGCCGTGATGGAATCGAATGCCTCGGTGTGGAAAGACACGATCGAAGTCCCCAGCGGACTCTATCAGCTCACCCTTCCGGTGGCAGCGGGTGGAGGGCATCTCGCAATCACGGACGGAGCTAAAATTCAAGGTTCCGGGGCTGCCACCACGATCATCGATGGGAACCATGCCGATCTGGTGATTCATGTCCAAAGCGAGGGCCTCGAGCTTAATCACGTCACCGTGCAAGGAGGAAATAGTCAGGCTGGAGGAGGAATCAGAGTCGATGCCGGAACGTCCGAATTCAATAACCTAGTTATTCGACAGAATGAGGCCTTTACAGGTGGTGGCGGACTTCTGGTCGATAGTGGCGCAACGCTTCGAATGCGGCGGAGTGCCATCATCGATAATATGGCCACGGGTGCGTTTGGCGGTGGCATTTGGAACAAGGGGGAGCTGTGGGTGTACGATTCGACGATTGCCAACAACGATTCGAATCGGGCTGGAGGGGTCCGCAATGAAGGACAAATGAACCTCCGCAATGTGACCGTCAGTGGCAACTTTGCCCACTCCCCGGACGCGGGGACTGGAGGCATCTCCCAGAATGGGTTTGCCGTGCTGTATAACGTGACCATCACGAATAACACCGGTGTCGGGAATGATGCGGGGAGTTTCCGCGGCGGCGGCATTCAGATCTCGTCAGGACAGACGACCGTACTGAAGAACAGTATCATTGCGGGGAATCACGGTGGGCTCGGGCCCAACGATTGCGTAGGACAGTTGAGTGGTGACAGTAAGTACAATCTGATCGGTGATACGAATGCGTGCACAATCCCTTCCTTTGTCTCGACCTTTTTGCTGAATGTCGATCCTCTCCTCGGGCCATTGGCGAACAATGGAGGCCCCACGCAGACGCATCTTCCGGCGGTGAATAGTCCTGTCTTCGAGGCGGGCTACCAGTTCCCACCCCCTGCCGCAGACGGCTGCGAGGTGCGAGATCAGCGAGGGGTGCCGAGGCCACAGGGTGGGGGCGTGTGCGACATGGGTGCGGTCGAGGTCACGAGCACGAATGCATTCGTGACCGGTTTTACTCTCGTGAATGCGGCCTCGAACATTGACATTCGTCCGGTGCTCCACGGAGACACGCTGGTGCTGTCCGAGCTTCCACCTGAGTTATCCATCCGGGCTGTGGTCATGGGGGCACCTGGAAGCGTCGTCTTCGGGTACGATGACGTGCCGTCTATTCAAACGGAAAATATTTCTCCCTATGCTCTCGCTGGAGATAGTCCTGCCGGCGATTACCTTCCATTCGGTCTGAGTACGGGCAGCCATACACTCACCGCGACACCATTTGCCTCGATGGGGGGAGGTGGGGCTGCAGGCGGGAGTCAGACGATTACGTTCACGGTTCGTAATAATTGAAGGCACGACGTATTACTGAGCCGGCCATCAAATAGTGCGTAGTGCGGCCTCAACAATCACCTGGTTTTCAGGCAGAAATGTCACTTATGGCAAAGGTATACGCGCACCCTTTGACGGTCTCATCAGTAAGGGACATCTGCGCATGGCACAGTCATGAGGGGCTGGTTGCGAACAAAGAAAGAACTGTTACAGACTCTCTTGTGAAAAACCACGGGCGACCGGAAGCGCTGCTGCAATT
Organism: Nitrospiraceae bacterium; assembly: GCA_035462675.1. Lineage (GTDB taxonomy): Bacteria > Nitrospirota > Nitrospiria > Nitrospirales > Nitrospiraceae > Palsa-1315. The sequence goes on from DATHTZ010000437.1 coordinate 1,805, forward strand.
GGCTATGGCGCAGGCTGGCGATGTTGATCAGGGAACGTACCAGCAGCGTGCTGAAAAAGTCCGCCGACTCTGTTCTCGCACCTCCCTCAAGAACCATGGAAGATAAAATGTGAAAGATGAAATGTAGGATTACCGAATGCTCTTCCCTCGAAACCTTTCACGTCTCATGAATCGCTGGATGGTTTATGTTGAACAGCGTGCGAACGAATCTGAAACAGGTCCTAGTTTTCTGAGATCCTTCGTCCAATTGGCTCCTATGTAGTTTCTCAACCACCCGCTAAATCCCCCCAGTATCAGTAGCGTTGCCAGGAAGAGGCGCGACGCCGGCCTGGAAAATATTTCTGAAATGTGAGCTGTTTTGACCAGATTGCCATCGGGCAGAATGGCATAATGGTACACAGCAGTGATTCATTTCTCATCCAATGAGACTGCAGGCCTAATCATGTCGGCGCATTTTCCTGAACCAACCCTTCCCCACTCCGTATCGTTTTCCCAGCAAAAGCAGATCAGAGAAAATACAGACTCCGATCGTACATCTGTTGCGATGCGGGCTATGGCCATCCCTCGGGGGCACCGGTGTGAGGTACGCATAGACTATCGGTGCCTGTGTTCGTATGAGTCGCTCGACGCCATTCATGAAAATTCGGTTGACATCGAGCAAGGAGTGGCCTTCACACTCAACCGGAGCACGGAAGGGATGCTTCTCCTCATGGGCCAGGCCCCTCGTGCGAAGCAGGCGATCGAAGTGCGCACTTCCCGTTCCAGGTGGAGCCGGACCGCAACTGTCTTTGAAGCCCGATGGGCCAAGCCCGTACAATTGGAGTCACTCGGAAATCTGTACTTGGTTGGATGTCGACGGATATTCGGTCCCTGTCACTATCCGTCGTTCTAACCCGCATGATTCATGAAGGTTTCTGCTGCAATCGTCAATGTTCTGGCGAGGGGCACGGGACCAGAGGCTAGGGGTTACGGGGATTTGCGGCGAACCGTTATGAATAATTCGGGTTAGGCCCTACAGGGCAGAAAGGCTCCCCCTATGGCTCGTCATCTGGTCGCTTCAGACCGAATCCTTGAAGTTATGCGATATATTCCTGATTGTGGACTCGATGACTTGGTGTTGAATTGCAAGGATTTCCCTTTGCAAACTGTGCTCTCAGCGGTAAGCCGCTTGAGCCGGGAGGGTCAACTGCATCTGACCCTTGGCAGCTCGGGATCCTTCACTGTACAGCTGCTGAGTGTGAATTCCCAGTCAAGGCTTGTGAAGGGTTTTTTAGCAAGGGAGAAAACCATGGGAAAGGACAACGCTAAATCTCAGAAGGGGCACAACGATCGGAGATCCGACACAATGCGCAAATGGGACAGGAAGCGTGTGCTTCAACCCAGCTCTGTCCATCTGACATGCAATGAGGTCGAGCTGGAGTCTCTGATGTCGAAGGGGGAGTCAACTTAGCTTTGTGTAAGAATTCAGAAGCAGGAACCTCTCATCGTGTATAGGCTCCACGGCCATGTGGCTGCCGCGTCGTGCACGGCCTTGGGGCGCCGACCTGTGGCCGAGTCAGCTTCAAGAGGAGGTGCGCATGACCTGGCATCGGCGCCGCGGATTACTGGTCAACGATCTATCTGCGTTAATAAACCATTCGCTAGATCCCCCCAGTATCAGTAGCGTTGCCTGGAAGAGGCGCGACGCCGACCTGGAAAATATTTCTCTAATGTGAGTTGTTTTGACCAGACTGCCATCGGGCAGAGTGGCAGAATCTTCTCATCTAATATCGAGGTATCATGAGCGCAGATCCTTCACGAAGGATTCGCGCTAGGGCATCACCTCTCACCCGATGAGACTGGGAGGCTAATTATGGCGACGCACACATCTGAAGCAACGGTCGTCCAGAAAAAACACAACGCGCGAAATACAGCCGCTGCCCACGCGTCTGCCGTGATGCCAGGTACAGCCATCGATCCGGATCGCCGGTGTGAGGCGCGCATGGACTATAGGCATCTGTGTTCGTATGAGGTGATCGAGGCCATTAAGGAAGAATCCGTTGTCATCGAGCAAGGAAAGGCCATCGCCCTCAACCGGAGCACAGAAGGCATGCTTCTCTTCATGCGCCAAGCCCCTCACGTGACGCAGCTGATCGAAGTGCGCACCCCCCGCTCCAGATGGGGCAGGACCATGAATGTGTTTGATGTCCGATGGATCACGCCCGTTCAGGTGGAGTCGTTCGGAAATCTGTACTTGGTTGGATGTAGACGGATATTCGGCCCCTGTCACTATCGGTCCTTCTAGCCTGCATTATTCACGAAGATTTCTGCTGAAACCGTCGATACGCCGTTGCGATGAGCCTCACGGCGGCTGGGTTCGCCGCTCGATCAATCAACATACTGTTTCAAGTATGCCCCCACCTCGCGGATCCGTGTGCCTGCCCTGCCTGGCGGCCCGGCGGTTTCGTTACGAACTCTCGTGAATAAGGCGGGCTAGGCTGTCGTGGGATGGTGTTCAGGGGCACCGACCGATTCGATGGTCATGTGCACAGGGACATTCGGCTTCAACGTCATCAGAGGATCCGGAAGGATGGTGTGTCCGTCGACCAATCGGAGGCGGACTTTCGAGGCCAGTGTCGCCAACACCAGCAGGCCTTCTAATTCCGCAAATGATTCGCCCAAGCACCGACGTCCACCTCCGCCAAACGGAAAGTAGCTGAAGGCCGGCCGCGTCTGCTTGGATTCTGGCGAGAAACGGTCCGGATCAAATCGGTTGGGGTCAGGAAACCACCGAGCGTTTCGGTGCATGCTCCAGGGGCTTTGGAATACCCTGGTGCCGGCCGGGAGTAGGATACCGGATGGCAGTCTGTCTTCAGCGAGGCTCTTACGCGAGTGTAACAGCCAGGCAGGAGGGTAGAGGCGAAGCGCCTCGTCCCAGATCATTTTCGCATACACCAGATGTGGCAGATCTGCTGCAGTTGGGAGACGGCCATCCAAGACCCTCTCTACCTCGTGGGCCAGCCGCTCGCGCACGGTTCGGAACTGCGAGAGGAGAAACCAGGTCCACGTCAGCGCAGTGGCTGTTGTGTCATGGCCGGCTACCAGGAAGGTGACGAGTTCATCACGAATCTCCTTGTCGCTCAGCGGCTGACCGGCTTCGTCGGTGGCTGCGAGTAAGAGCGAGAGCACATCCTGGTTCTGGTGAGGAGATGCACGCCGGTCCTGAATAAAATTTCTAATTCGCTCATCCAAAAACTGCTGGCCACGAGTAAATTCTCGATGCTGTGGCGTCGGAACCCACAAGGGCATGATCCAGGCGAGCAGGGAGTTATATTGCTTCGAGACTACGTGGTGCCCGGCCATCATGGCCTCCACGACTTGCGTGGCGTCGGAGCTCACGTCCCGCCCGAAGAGGAGGCGCCAAATGACCGACAGGGTGAGCTGCGTCATCTCACGTCCGATGTCGACAGTGGCGCCGTCATGCCAGCTCGTGGCGAGGGCGGCTGCTTTTTCGGTAATCAGACCGGCGTAGGAGGCCACATGGTCTCTATGGAAGAAGGGAAGCAACAGCCGGCGTTGGCGGTGATGGGTCTCGCCCTCCGTATGCAACATGCCTTTTCCGAACACACGGGATTCGCCCGGAGGGACTCGGTTCTTCTTGTAGTTGTGCTGGTTGGTCACCAGCACATGTTTGACGTCGTCCGGATGGTTGAGGAAGTACATGGCCAGATCCGGATGGCGAAAGAGGAGTTCCGCCATCCGCCCCATCGGGAGCTTCACGACATCGCCGTAAGAGTGACAGCGCAACAGAAAGCCGAGGCTGTCCTCTTGAAACTCTGGAAAGAATCCAAACCAACGAGACACCGGCGGACCGGAGAGTGATGTGGCAGGAATGGCTTGGTTCGTCATCTGTGATGTACCTCTTACGACCAGCATACTTCAGCTACGACATGGGCTGTCAACGATCATCCAATAGAACACAGAGGCGTGGACTATAAAAAGAACACGTGCTGATCGTCTCGTCCGCGCGCGAGGCGTTACTTCCCATTGCCTCCGAGCTCTCACTCGATCATGGCCATCGTTTCATTGCTCATGCCGTCTCCCACGGCTGCGATCGTTGCGAAAATCCACGCCATTCTTCAG
>DATHTZ010000438.1:0-7827 GCA_035462675.1 Nitrospiraceae bacterium
GGGTTGACCTACCACCCCTATTAGCAGTGAGTTCGATGTAATCGTCAGCGGCCCCGGTTCAACAGGTGCCGGAGGACCCGACACATTGTTGGTGTCGCTGCAGGCATTCAAAGACAAGATCGTGAAGAGCGAGAAGAGAACTGTCCACACAATGTTTCGCTGAGCAGGATGATTTCGCATCAGATGATCTCGATTACCTGTTCGGCCCTGCTCAGTCTTCTTCGTGCGCACGCTCGGAAACCGAGCCGTTGCACGCGGGTCAGTATAGTAATCAATTTAGGAGACCCGTGTCTAGCCTACCAATAGAAAAGGCCTAGCGCCTTTCTACTAGGAATGTTGCAGAGGGTTGGGGGATCTTGTTCCTTGCGTTTATTGGCTCCACACGGGTATTCCACACGAAGTTGATGTGCCATGAGTGTGGGAACGTATATAAAACGAGGTGCCACGTCACGTCATGATTCTCACGTGTACGTATGTCATGGTTGGCCGAGGTCGATCGTGATCGAGAGGGCTTTTGTGGCAGATTGTAGTGTGTCTGTTGAACTGTGAAAGCGAATGGTGGTCCTACTCTTTCTGGTTTATCAGAGATCACCCCTGCCGTATCCATGGTTAAGCCATCCGGTAACGATCCTGTGATCGTCCACGTGAGGTTTCCGCTCCTTCCCGTAGCCCGCAGCGGTTCGCTGTAATCTGTTCCCACGGCCCCGTTTGGAAGCGAAGTCGTCGAAATATTCGGCGGGGCGACAATCGCGGCACGATTCACGACTACGGTATACCTTCTGACTTTCGTTTGGCGCCATCACATCGATGTCGATGTGCGCTCGCGCCGTCACTGTAACACTGGTGACTGTTTACCCTACCAATGGAGAAGGCCTGGTGCCCTTCTACCAGGCGTGTTGTAGGGGGGGTCCTGTTTGTCGCGTTTATCGAGCCAAACCAATGATCCTACGGGAAATTTAGCGGTGGGATGCACGAGCCGCGGCACAAGTCACCAGCAGAAGATTTTCCGCTCTCGCTCGCATGGAAAGGGAGTACATAAGCGAGTTTCCAACGCCAGCCTGGCTCGCTGCTGAGATCGGTGGTGCTCGGTGGTGCGATGACATCCTGTTAAGGATTGATCGTCACATGTAAAGACTTCTTCACCGACTGACTCGTGGAATCCTGCACCGTAAACGTGTGGGAAGTTGTTCCAACGTGACCTACATTCAAAGTCCCGGTAATTTCGCCGGTTACGTCGTTTAGAGTAAGAGAAGCCGGGAGTGTGGGAGTGACCGACCAGGTGTACGGCGGGGTCCCACCTGAGGCTGCCAGTATAGCGAGGCCATAGGGTTGGTTCTCATGGCCAGGAGGTAAAGGCAAGGTGGTGTTATCAGTGTCAATGCTCAGCGCGGCATTGACGTTGAGGGTCAAGGATTTGGTGACGGCTACTCCATCACCATTCTGCACACGATAGGTTCTCGTAAATGATCCAGGAGTGGTCGGTGTCCCACTAATGACTCCGTCTGAACTTACCGGCTGCAGACCTGAAGCCGGGAGCAGATTTCCAATAATCGACCACGTGTAGGTTCCTGGGCCTGTTGCTCCTGACGCCGACACTAGCGCGTGGTACGGCTGGCCGACGGTCCCAGCAGGAAGTGGGGGACCGGTCGGTGGACCAGTGTCGATCGTCAGCGCGGCATTGACAGTAAGGGTTCGCGTCAGTGTACTCAACTGGGCAGTTGGCACCGTCGAATCAATGACTGTAAAGGTATATGATGTCGGGCCATTACTCGCGTTCAGCGGAGTTCCGCTGATGATTCCTGGTCCAAGCAGGTTGAGGACTAATCCATTGGACAACGCAGGAGAGACCGACCACGTATAGGGTGGTATCCCGCCAGACGCCTCTAATTGGATAGTCGGGTAGGCCACGTTCACCGTTCCATTCGGGAGTGTGAACTGCGTGATCGTCGGTGATGCTTGAGGACCGCCTATGATCGATGTTACCCCTGCACCCGACGCCGATGTAACAGCTGCACCAATCGCGATGGTCAGGTCTTTTGGCGTTGACTGGTTCGTTTTGTCAGTGACACGATAGCTCAATGTGAAGATGCCAGGGGCATTGGGAGTTCCACTGATCTTCCCAGTTGAATCCAATATAAGGCCTGGCGCCGGTGGCGGTGGCGGTGTTCCATCGATCGACCACGTATAGGGGGGGGTTCCGCCTACTGCTGCCAATGTAACGCTAAATGCTTTTTTGACGGTTCCGGTAATCGGCGTACCTGTTGTAATCTTCAAGGGAGGCGGCGGAGGCGCAGGCTCAGATCCCGACGATGCATTGTTCGTGTCACTACAGGCATTGAAGCCGAAGATCACTGCGGGAAAAAGCACGATAGCCCACAACATGTTCCTGGGGAGCGTACGATCGCGCACTAGTATGCTTCCTTCGATCTGGAGATCATGATGGTCTCCAGAATGATTACTGTCATTAATATCATCGTGGATACGTGAATGCCTGGAGGCGGTCTACCCCTCTAATGTACGGGGTGTCTGGGGAAGGACACATATTTTGATGGTAGCGCACAACACAGCAGAGAGTAAAGCCGACGCATGTTGGCAGGTAAGCCTCATCTTAGGGATTTTCTCCATATTTCTCACGGTATTGTTTCTTCGCACCGGCGACCCAATTATCTCGCCTGATCCGGTCGGGCGCAGTATAGAGCTTCTTTGCGACCTTGTCGATATCCTCCGACGTCCAACGCGCAATCTGGCCAAAGCTGAATAAGCCCATCTTGTTCAGTGTCCGAGCAAAGGCGGGACCGATCCCGTGAATCTTACTCAGGTCGTCTTTCGGTCCGTCTTTTTTGGATCCGTCTTTCGCTGCTTTCGCCTGTTCCATCTCGAAGCTCAGCTGACTTCCATTCTGACGGGTTTTCAGGCGAGGAGCCACGGTCCCACCATCGGTCTTGATGTGGAGTGCGGCCCTCACTTCAACCAGGCGTTTGCGGAGACGGGCGATCTCTTCTTGCTTTTCTCCGGCCGTCTTGACCTGTTCCACTAAGCCTTGTTGTTGCGCTTCGAATTCTTGAATCCTGTGCTGTAGACCGTCGATTCGCTCGTCTCGCTCGTGCAGGAGTTGTTCATTGAGCAGGAGCTGGGCTCGGAGTTGATCCTGCGCCGCGAGCTGTTGTTCTAACTTGGCAATCTGCGTTTCATGTTGCGTGAGGGTATGGGCGTATTTCGTTTCCCACTGTGCCAGTGCTGCCTCTTGCTCCTGAAGTTGTTGAGGGAGAGACTCCAGCTCGCCGATGCGTCGATCTCGTTCGGCCAGTTGGCTGTTGAGTTGGTGCAGCACGGCTCGATGCTCGGCGTCCCGATCACAGAGTTGCACTTCTAACCAATGGACCCGTCCTTGGACAGGTTCGAGTTCTTCCACGCGCGCGCGTAACTGATCGGTGTCTGCAACGGAGGCCTCCAACTCGTCGATGCGGCGCTGAAAATTATGCCGTTCTTGCTCGTTCGACTCGAGTGTCTGCTGGGCTGCCTTGCACATGAGATGAAGTTGCTGAATTTCTTTCGACTGCGCCACGGAGGCCGCATCATACTCCCTCACGCGCCGCTGAACAGAGGCTTCTTCGGCTTCCAGGACCATCAACCGCCGCGTGCGAACAGCCAACTCCTCTTGAAGTGCCTGGAGGCGATCGTTTCGTGCTGAGAGCTCCTGGCTGGTGGATTGGTTGAGCTCCTCTGCTTCGAGGATCTTGCTCTCGAGAACCTTCATCCCAGCCGCTTGGACTTTCAGCTCGTACTGCACCTTTTCCAGCATCTGTTCTTTGAGACGCAGGGTGGTGGTGATGTCTGCGAACTCTTGTGTGTGTTGACCGGAGGACATCTGTCGCAGGAACCATCCGATCACGCCGCCGATCCCTGCTGCGATGAGGAGACATCCCAGGATCTGGCCGATGAATACAATCATTGGTCACTCACTCCTTTCACGCGCAATTCGATGCGGCGGTTGCGCTGGTAACCGACCCCCGACAGCGGTCGAGAGGCGCCATAGCCGACGGCGTCGAACTCATTGGTTAGTCCGTGGCTGACGAAGTACTGCCGCACGGCTTCCGCGCGGTGGCGGCTGAGTTCAAAGTTATAGTCCACCGCGCCGTACTTATCCGTATGACCGCCAATCTCTATGACTGTGTGGGGGCTTTGACGTAATACGGGCATCAGCTGGTCGAGTATGGCGCGGCCACGGGGGAGTATCGTCGTGGTATTCGATTCAAACTCGATGGAGCCGTGCGAGATGATCTCATTTAATTTCTTCTGGAGTGAGGGAGAGGGAGTCGCGAGCTGAGCTGTGAGGATATGATCTTCCACTTGGAGCCCAGTCTGCGTAAGAGGAGCAATGTCTCGTAGCACGGAGGCTTTCGCACGATCGTTGTCGACCTGGCCGCTGAGGACAATCGAACGCCCATCGATGATGATGGAACCTCGTTCCATCATGTGCCCTAAGATTGGGAGGACCTTAGGGACTTCGTCGGCCCAGGATGCAGGTCCCACTCCCGGGTCCACGACCAACTGATTGATTACGTGGTTTGGTATCGCTCCATACAGTTCTTGGGCTCGCTGAAGGATTGCGGTCTTGTTCGTCTCACTGGGGAGCGAGCCACGGAGGGTCAGAGTTCCGTGCTCTAATCGTGCTTGAAAGGAAGCGGGAGTGAGGACGCTCGATGCTGTCGATGTAGGAAGATGGCGAGGGATGCAGATCGCGGCAAGAAGAGTAAGTGCGACAGCGCCTGCGCCTAGAATTGCTCTGCGCATTATGAATCAACTCTCGAGCGGAAGGTGGCTGATTGATTTTGTAACCCTACCATAGCTGCATGGGCTCATGCCAGAGAGGATTTGTGGGTTTCTTATGCCCTCCTAGCTCGCATGCTTCATGAGCGGTTTCTCCGGCAATCGTGACTGTTTGGGCGAGAGGTTCGGGCCAGAAATTAGGGGCGACCAGAAGGAATGTGTTTTCTCTAGCCCGCATTACTCATGAGTATTTCTGTTGCAATCGTCTGCCTGTGCCTGTCCGCACGAGACAGGCCGATCCGCTGCTACGACGAGCCTTTGGCCGACGGGCTCGCCCCTCAGACCCTCAACGTACTGCACGAGTACGCATCGGATCCTCATGGCTCCGCGCGCCGGTCTCGCTACGCGGCTCAGCGATTTCGCAACGAATCGTTATGTGATAAGGGCTGGGTGGGTGGTTCAAGGTGAGATGGCAATATCGGCCCTCGATGCCAGGGGATTCCATACCCCTCTTGTAAGGCTGGTATTCATTTGTTATTCTTCGCTCGCCTTCCGGTTTATGTAACCTCTATCGATCGTTTTTCAAGGAGTCATCTATGGCCGGCATCAAGCGGGCACTCATCAGCGTGTCAGAGAAAACCGGTGTGGTGAACATGGCGAAAGGGCTTGAGGCGCTGGGAGCCGAGATCCTTTCGACCGGAGGAACGGCCAAAGCCTTGCGAGAGGCCGGTGTGACGGTGACTGATGTGGCGGCCTACACAGGCTCACCGGAAATCCTCGACGGCCGCGTGAAGACACTGCACCCGAAGATCCATGGCGGGCTGCTCGGACGTCGTTCGGTGCCGGCCCATGTCGAACAAATGCGTCAGCAGGGGATTGGGCCCATTGACGTAGTCGTGGTGAACCTGTATCCGTTCGAGGCAACGATCGCGAAGGCCCACTGTCCCTTCGAAGAGGCCATTGAAAATATTGATATCGGCGGGCCGTCGATGCTGCGCTCCGCGGCCAAAAACCACGAAGACGTGTTGGTGGTGGTCGATCCGGCCGATTACCAGCGTGTGCTCGATGCAGCGAAGGCAGGGACGGTGTCGCGCGAGTTACGTCGTGAGCTGGCGATGAAGGTCTTTCAACACACGGCGCGCTACGACAGTCTGATTGCCGGGTATCTCGAAAAGCAGGTACAGGGCGGCGAGGTCAGATTTCCACAAATATTGTCTTTGCAGTTCGAACGGGCGGAGATGCTCCGCTATGGAGAAAATCCGCATCAGCAAGGGGCCTTCTATCGAGAGCTGCATTCGACTGAACCATCGGTGTCCCGCGGAAAGATTCTGCACGGCAAGGCGATGTCCTATAACAATTTCCTCGATGCCAATTCGGCGCTCGAGCTGGCGAAAGAGTACGACGAGATCGCTGTCGCCATTATTAAACACAATAATCCCTGCGGAGTGGCATTGGGCGCCACGCCCGTCGAGGCCTATGTGAAAGCCCGGGAAACCGATCCTGTCTCGGCGTTCGGCGGTGTGATCGCATTCAATCGTCCGGTGGATTTGGCCGCGGCGAAGGAGATTACCTCCACCTTTGTGGAAGTGGTCATTGCCCCGGGATTTGCGGCGGATGCGCTTGCAGAATTGAAACGTAAGAAGGACCTACGCTTACTTGACGTCGGGCCACTCACGAAGGTGAAGCAAGAGGGCTTCGATCTCAAAAAGCTGGTAGGGGGTTTGATCGTGCAGGATCGGGATTTCGGTGTCTTGACCGATCTGAGAGCGCTTAACGTCCCGACGATACGCAAACCGACGGACGAGGAATATGCAGCCTGTGCCTTTGCCTGGAAGGTCTGCAAGCATGTGAAGTCGAACGCGATTATCTATGCGAAACCGGGGCAGACTGTAGGGATCGGCGCGGGCCAGATGAGCCGGGTCGATTCTGTGAAGCTTGCAGCGATGAAAGCCCAGATGCCGATCAAGGGGTGCGTGATGGCGTCAGATGCGTTTTTTCCGTTCCGAGATGGTTTGGATGCCGCCGTGCAGGCAGGGATCACGACGGTCATTCAGCCTGGCGGGTCGATTCGCGATGGCGAGATCATCAAAGCCGCAGATGAACAGGGCGTGGCGATGATTATGACGGGCATGCGCCATTTCCGCCACTAACGGATGTTAAAACGATTCCCCAGCGTCGTTCTTGGCTTGGCAAAATCCTCAACGTAGCCCATCGGAAAGGAGCTGCTCTGCAGCTTGGAGAAGGCGGGTGAGAAGGCTGCGCCTCCGGTTTTACCTTCACCTGCGGGCCTGCTGAAAAGCCGTTTGAATATCCCGCGAAGAACACTTCACCCTGAAAGCTACCCGTGAAAATTCTCGTCATTGGCAGTGGGGGACGCGAGCACGCCATGATATGGAAGCTTGCGCAAAGTCCCCGCAAGCCAATGCTCTATTGTGCGCCGGGCAATGCGGGGATCGAATCGCTCGCGACCTGTGTCCCGATCAAAGCCGACGATATTGGGGCGCTCAAATTTTTTGCACAATCGGAAAAGATTGATTTGACGATCGTGGGGCCGGAGGCTCCGTTGGCGTTGGGCATTGTCGATGAGTTTCGTAAATTGAAGCTCAAAATTTTTGGACCGACGAAGGGCGCCGCGCGTATCGAAGCCAGCAAAGTATTCTCGAAAGAGATCATGAGCCGCGCGAAAATTCTCACGGCGAGGGCACAAAGTTTCGACCAGGTCGCTCCGGCCTTGGCCTATCTCGATCAGCATGAACTTCCTGTCGTGGTGAAGGCCGACGGACTCGCGCAAGGGAAGGGTGTGGTCGTTGCGGCGGCGCGTGAGGAAGCGAAACAGGCCGTCCGCGATTCAATGGAGCATGCGGTGTACGGTCAGGCCGGTCAGCGCGTATTGATCGAACAATTTCTTGATGGCGAGGAATTGACGATCATGGCCTTTACGGACGGCCTGACTGTGGTGCCGATGTTGCCGGCGCAAGATCATAAACGAGTTGGGGATAGGGATACGGGACTCAACACCGGGGGCATGGGCGCCTATTGTCCCGCGCCGCTCGGCAC
>DATHTZ010000439.1:0-11196 GCA_035462675.1 Nitrospiraceae bacterium
TTCGAAACCCGTCACTCACCCCATATTTCCTCCTCTATAACCGTCAGTTAGCCAGGCGTCCCTGCTGGAGTGACCGCCTGAGTGACCGCCTCATCAGAAGGGACGCGGCTCAGCCGGTCCACTTCCAACACATCACCGCGCTCAGCTTTTTCTATCCAGTGGGTGTAGATGTCCACGGTGATCGAGATCGAGGAGTGTCCCAGCTGACGCTGGACATAGACCAGGCTGGCTCGATTCATAATCATCGAGGTCGCATAGGTGTGGCGGATCGCATGGACTGTGCGATACCGAAGCCCAAGCGCATTCAGGAGTGGACACCAGACCCGATCCCGGAAGTTATTCGACCGGATCAACTTCCGGTCTGGCGTCGTGAAGAGCCAGGGGCTGACGGGCTGCCCGTTCAACGCCGCTTCCGCCTCTCGTACGGCCAAGTGATCCTTGAGGACCGACACCAGATCTACGGCCAGATCGACCGATCGGGCTTTCCCGTTCTTGGGGCTCTCTTCCAAGTACAACCCCGAGGCCAGGTTACGCTGGATCAGGACGTGACGGCTTCGCAGGTCCAGATCGCCCGGTTGCAAAGCCACGACTTCCCCTTCACGCATCCCTGTGCGGAACAACATCAGGGCGAAGGGGTAGTAGTGCGGCTGTTGAGTCTTGAAGGCGTGCAGGACCAACTCCGCTTCAGCTTGGGTGAACACGCTCTCAATGGTGCGCTTCGGCCTCTTCACCAGTCTGGCGGGTTTGCGCGCTGGATTCTGCACGTTCCGCCCATCCTCGATCGCTTGTTCGTAGATCGCAGACAGGGGCACCAGCACGTTGCGAATCGTTTTCGGCTTATTGCCCATGGTCTTCAGGTGCGCCACCAGTTCCCGAACCTGATCGCGTGTGACGTGATCGAGGGGCAAAAGACCGAATGCCGGAATCAGCCGGATGTTCACGATCGAGCGATAATCCCGCAACGTCGTTTGCTTCAGGCCCTTCGACCGGCACGCAGCCAGCCAGCCTTTGGCATAGTCGGCGAAGAGGGGGACCGTCGGCACCAACTCCGTGGTCTCTTGTTCGGGAATTGGTTTCTTGTCGGCAATTTTCCCGCGTCGGCTCCGCAGCCAATTACGCGCAGCGGTCTTGGCCTGAAAGCCGAACCGTCGCCAGGTCTTCCCGCCCTGTTGCAGACGAACCGCATACCTCGTCGTCCCATCCGACTCGGTATAACTGACCCATGATCGACGCGCACCAAGCGCCGCGTCCATGGGGTCGGGAAGGAGTCCAGTTGCCGATCTTTTTTTTCTTCTCGCGCCATCGCTCACCGCCCTTTCCGGCTCATCCGCTGAGCCTGTTTGAAATGTGCCTCCAGCAAGTGCCGAATAAACCCGCTGGCAGTCGTGCCCTGTTCACGCAAGCCGTCCAGCTTGGCCTTGATCGGCTCCGGAACCTGAATCAACAGTCGAACCATTTTCATCCTCATCACCCCCTTTCCTCGAATGATATTATCACTATCATATGATAGTGAAGTATGTCAAGTGATATTTGACGCATTGGGCAGGACGGTGTTAGTCTTTCCCTCGCAATGACACGAACCCCACCAGAAGGCACCGGCGCGTGGAACTTCCGGGACATCCCCCGCGACCTCATGCGCAAGGTCAAACTGGCCGCTGCGCACGAGGGGAAGACGGTCAAAGACTTTTTGATCGAATTAGCCGAGGCGAGAATTCAGGAGTTAGAGCGGAAGGGAATTCTGCCGAAGGGAAAATAACCTCAGCAATGGCAACTCTCGAGCCGGCGCGTTAATTTGTTTATTCTGCGACAGCCGGAAACCATAAGATCCGTAATCCCTCTTAAAAGGATCGCTACTGAGAAAGACGAAGAGTGATTGAAGATGATAATCCCTTTGCAGAGACAGCGGTTATCATGCTTTCAACTGCTAGCGAGAGGTATTGAGGTGGATTGGCGGGCGTGACCAGAACCGTTACCATAGGAGGGGGCGCCCCGAGCCCGCTCGGGCGTTAACGTCCTGAGCGACATGCTGGTCGCCATCCTCCTCGATGTGGGGCGTACCACTCCCGAGACTGAACCAATCGCGCTTCAGTCCCAATCCGAAGTCACCAATCCCACGGAGCCGCCGCCATCTTAAAGAACGCGCTGGCTTATCTGGTTTGTTTGGATCATTTGTAGATTTTGACGCCATGGCCGCTACCCCTCCTAAACACTTCTCGATGATCCGCGAGTTTCACTTGGCCGACTTTCTGACCCTGGCCAACGCCGCGAGCGGACTCGGAGCCGTGTTGTTCTGCATGTTGTACATGAGGAGCCAGTCGCCGGCGTATTTCTTCGCCGCCACAGCCATGACGCCGGCGGCTCTGGTCTTCGACTGGCTCGATGGCCGTGTCGCCCGATGGCGGCGCAAGCATTCGGCGCTCGGGCGCGAATTGGATTCGCTGGCAGACATCATCTCGTTCGGGGTCGCTCCGGCAGCACTCGGATTCGCCGCAGGCATGCGCGGAGGGTGGGACTGGATCGTACTGATCTATTTCGTCTGCTGCGGGGCCAGTCGACTGGCCCGATACAACGTGACCGCGGAGAGCCTCTCGGAGGGTGGGGATAAGGTGGCCTACTTCGAAGGCACCCCCATTCCCACGACCATGCTGTTGACCGGCGTGTTAGCCTTCGCCGGCTGGCAGGACAGACTGAGCGAGAATCTGTATTGGGGAGCATGGACACTCGGGCCCGCCGACTTGCACCCATTATCCTTGCTGTTCGTCCTATCCGGCACCTTGATGGTCAGCAAAACACTACACATTCCAAAAATGTAACCCTGAGCATCGCTCCGGTCTTTCTGGTCTATCTCGTCTGTCTGGTTTTTCTGGTTCAAGCAACGAAACCAACAAGACAGACCAAATAGACCGTCTTCGGACTCTTCCCCCTCAACCAGATAGACGAGATAGACCAGACCAACCAGACAGACCGTCTATCACCATTCATCATTTAGGGTTCAACATTTCGCCCTCTCCCTCGGGAAGGCGGGGTGATTTCTCCAAGGGAAAGGGGTATTCTGCGACGCTATTTGCATCATCATGAGGTTGTCTGGAGAACTCCTGCATGTTTGAACAAGCCTTTAAAAACATCGACGACGTACTCAGGAAAGAGGCCGGCTGCACCACCGAGCTAGACTACACCGAGCAAACCTCCTGGCTCCTCTTCCTAAAGTATCTCGATGGGCTGGAACAGGACAAGACTGACGAAGCCAATCTGGAGGGCAAGAGATACAGTTTCATTCTCGACAAACCCTACCGCTGGGAGAGCTGGGCCGCACCCAAGGGGAAAGACGGCAAGCTCAACCAGAACATCGCGATGACGGGCAGTGACCTGAGCGAATTTGTAAACCTCAAGCTCTTTCCCTACCCACACGGCTTCAAGCAGAAGGTCAGTTGATTCAGGAAATTGTAGTGATCGACTCGATAATGCAACGACGTGTGAAAACGATCCAAGCGGCTTTCCTTGCGGATCAGAGGAGAGTAGTCAGGGTTGATCGGAACGCTTACGCCTCCCTGCTTGAGTTGCCCTTCCGCACCCATGTTAACCGGAAAGAGAAACGGGATGATTATCCAAGATACCGAGTCGGTTGATATCCACACATGCGCACGTACCACTTTCGTCCGGCGACTGAAGGGCGGTAGGCGGGCCTGCTGCTGTATTCGGGATCTTCCAGGTGACGGGGCCCATCCGGCTCGTGGCGGCGATGTTGGCGAGCCACGGATTTGTGGTGGCGGTCCGGAGATTTACCATGAGCTGGAGCCGGCCGGTCCCCGCTGCGATCCGGCTGTGGCCAGGATCTGTTACGGCATGGTGCTGGAGCTGTTCACGCGCACATTGAACACAGCAAGGGGCGCGTTCTGCCCGGTTCATTTGTTATGCGATAGTGACTTGCGGTAGCGTACCTGTCGTGGAACATTCCTTCACCTGTCCCTTTTGCGGCGAAGAGATCTCGATGGTCCTGGACCTGTCGGTTCACCGTCACAGCTACGTCGAAGACTGTGAGGTCTGCTGCAACCCCCTCGAGATCAGCTACACCGTCGAAGACGATGCCCTGGCGGAGTTCGAAGCCAAGTGTCTCGAGTAGCTGATTGGATCAAGGAGGTCCCATGTTCATTGTGACGGCAGTAGTCTCTCCCTGCTCTTGCTCACCGTGACCGGCTGCGCGTTCTCTAGCGATTCTTCCACCGCGAAGCAGGAGATGCGCAAAAAAGATGCCCCCGTGAAACCCGTCAAACATGATGAGAAGAGGTCGATGAATGAGGAAAGCATAGAGGCCGTTCGCTAGGACAGGAAAGGCTGACGCGAGACAGGCGGGACGAGCGGGACGAGCGAGACGGGCCAGACGGGGAGGCGAGCCCTTGACGGCGCAGGGTTTGGGTAATAGAGTGATCACATGGTACGAGCTATCGCAATAGTGTTTTTCTTGGTGTGTACGGTCGGTCCGGTGTGGGCCGCTGAGGCTGAACCGTTTAACCCGGAGGCACCCTTCCAACAGGGGTTGAGCACGAGTCTGCTCCGTTCACTTCTCAACCAAGCATTCGATAGACTTGAAGACCACCTCGATATCACGGGAAAGCTCGATTCCGGTGATGTGAAAGGCGACCAACAGGGACGCTTGCAGTTCAAGTTCTATCCGGAGGGTAAGTCTAAATCGGACCAGCATCTCGGCGCAGAAGGCTGGTTCCACGTCGCACCAGAAGGTGGGCAACAGGATTGGCATTTCAAATTCACGCTGCCGAAAGATCGGAAGCACGCCCCGCTCCAGTTTGAGAAACCGCTGTAGCCCCTCTCTCATTTCACTCTCAAGCATTGTGGTGATATTCCTGAAGGTTTACATCGTGACGGGAACAAAGGCTAAGAGCAGTACGGTCTGGGCTCGGTTTCCTTAGCAGGGAATATTCATGTCAGGCTCCGATTCCCGGCGAGGGCGTCGGTTGGGATTGGCAGGATACCGAGAAGGGATAGCGATAAGTGAGAGTGTTAAGTGCATCATGTGATTACCCCTCCTCCGGCCTTCTCACCGGGGTAAAGACTACACGTTGATTAACATTCAGCGGGCTCACTTGACTATGACATAAAACGTCAACAACACGAGCCCGAAGATGGCAGTTAACACGACCCACTTGAACGATTTCTTGACTTCGGCCGCCATGTCCTGTCTAGCCTTATCAAATAGATCCATCAGGCACCTCCTAGTCTATGGTGCGGGAGCGGGCTCCCTGGAATTCAGTCAACCACCCGTTCCGTTCTCGATGTAGTACGCCGGCAAAACCCTTGAAGTTAAAATATCAGTTCTTCGTTACCTGTACCTCCATCGGACTTTCTGCTAAGAGTGCCCCGACACCCTCGAAGTCGTACACAACCAACACCCTGAACGTATCCGCCTCCTACCTCCCAGTGACGCCACATGACGTGGTGCTGGAAGGGTTAGAGCATGAAGCGCGAGAGGCGAAGGAAGGCTTGTGGGCTGATCCGCAGCCGGTGCCGCCGTGGGAGTGGCGGATGAGTGCAGAAGCAATAGTAGTGTTTGTGGTAACTTCGTCTACCTTGAGCTGTATTGGGTGGACCAAGCAGGGAAGTCGGTGATCTCCAGGTGAATATATGATGGCCCGACCTGCCCCCGGTGCTTTCGGAATCTCATCACGGCGATCGCGCGACGCGTTTCTCATGCTGACGGGACTCGTGGCCATCGGCTGCGCGCTGAGCCGGAGCCCGCAGAAAATGTATGAAGGGCCGCCGCTCCCTAAGCAGCAGATAGGCATTCTACATAGTGGATGCCGCATGGGGAGCGGGCTGACTATCATGACGACGGAGATTGATGGGAAGGACATTGCCGACGGCTGCGTCGATTTCGCGTTGTCGCCGGGGGAACATCACATCGAGCTGAGCGCCAAGCAACTGTCCCCGAAATTAGACTATGTGGTGAGCTCGGGGCCCCCCGTCCTGGGGCGCTATCCGGCTTCGATGGGCACCCGGCCGGAGCAAGAGTCTCAAGTCATCTGGGCATCCACATCGCCGCTACGAATCACTTGCACGGTCCAGGCCGGACAGGAAGTCATCATCGTAGGAACCAAAGGAGTGGGAGAGGACTGGTCGGCGCAATGTCAGGAACACACACGATAGTGCATCTATACCGGGACACAGGCGCCTCGGATCGCAGCCGAACATCAAGCACTCCCATCTTCCCGATTGCGTTGGTTTGCGTGGTTCACCAAATGAAACAAACCAAACAAACAGCGCCGTCAGCTTCGCTCATCCTCTGAGAAGATAAACACCTCCCCCCAGGAGTTTCTGGTACTAGGAACCCCCCGAGTCCACCGCTGGCCAGGTGGACGGGGGGCACTGGGGAACTTCCTAGGTACTCAAACGGGCCTGGTAAAGTAACCTTGATAAATATGCAGAAGGGTTATTCGGCATCAAACCCTGCCACATTCCCGGCGATGGCAGGTTCCAAGTATTTTTATTTTTCAACAAGGAGACTCACATGAAAGCATTCATGATTGGCGCAATGGCGTTCCTCTGCGTATTCGTTGGTCTGCAACAGGTGGCTCAAGCCGATGAGGTGAAGGCCACTGTCGAAGATATGAAGGGAAAAGCGAACGCGAAGGTTGAGAAGGCCAAAGGGGAGGCGAAAGCCGACAGGCAAGAGGCCGAAGGGAATAAGGTGCAGGGCGAGATGGAACGGGCGAAGGGACAAACCAAAGCAGCCGGAGAGCGAATCAAAGGCGAAGCGAAAGAACTGAAGGCCAAGACAGAGTAAATAGGCTTGCCAGATGGGCACCGTCTTGGGATCAATGGTCAGTATATGCCCAGTGGTCCTGTGTGAGCGATCTTACAAATTCGAACAAAGGAGAAATTCCATGAAGAAGGAAATCATTGCGGTGGGATTGGGAATCATGCTCAGTGCCACTGTTGCCCCGGCCTGGGCGCTGTTCGAATCGGATCGGACGCTCAGTGAAAAGGCAACCGTCAGCATGGTTGAGGCAATTAAAACTGCGGAGCAGGCACGGCCGGGCAAACCGGTGGAAGTGAATATGGGCAAAGATGATGGCCGTGTTGTTTATAAGATTGAGATCGTGGATGGGAAGGATACCCACAAAGTCTATGTGGACGCGATGACCGGCAAGGTGCACACAATTAAATAACCCTCCTCTGCTGACCCGAGGGTTACCGATCTCGATAGATGGGTAACCCCGCGGCTGTCATCTCTCAAATCCCTGGTGTGGTGCATATTGACGTGGTAGGTTGTTCGTTATGGGTTCAGCATGGCTGTGACGAGAGACAGATTCACCTCGTTTCGACTTACGAGGACAATAAGCAGTTATGTCCTTCCTGCGCTGTACCTTGTGTTCCTGCTTATCGGGCTGAATGGCTGTCACCGTCTCCTTCCCACTCAGCACGCAGCCGACCCCGTGTTACATGGCGTGCTGAATGATCACCCCATTGAACATGTGGTGGTCTTTGCCGTGGACGGGCTCGAGCACGAAACCTTGGTCAAATATCTCAGGCAGAGCCCTTCACGAAAACCTGGGGGGCTCCACGATCTGTTCGGTGTGCGGGCCGAGGGCAACAGCCTGGTGTTCACCAAGGGTATGGCCGTTCAACAACCCACAACGGTCTTCCCGTCCTATACCTATCCTGCCTGGACATCGATGTTCACCGGGGTGTTCCCCGGCGCGCACGGGATTGCAGGGAACAGCGTCTTTTTTCGGGAGCGCGCCCTCGCGCGATACTATACGGAGTATCATCTCGATGCCGTCAAGGTGCAACTGGCGGAGGACTTCCTCTCCGACGATATGAACGGTCAGGTGAAAACGCTGTACGAGTACATCGCCCAGCAGGGCGGGCAGAGCCTGGTCGTGCACCATATGCTCACGCGCGGGAGTGGGCGGGGGGCAATTAACGCGGACTTCGACACCTTGCTGAGTTATACGCAGAATCGAAGTGCTGCCGTTGACGAAAACGCGCTATGGGAGGCGGTGAGAGCACTCCAAAACTTCAATGGCGCCGTCACGGATGGTGGCGAGTTGCGGCTTCCGAGCCTGATGACGATCTATTTTGCTGGCCTCGATCATGCCGAGCATCTCTCTCCCGAGGATCCGGAGCAGGCGCGGGTGGCGTATCTTAAACACCTTGATGACCTCATTGCCAAGTTCATCGCAGGCGATCGCGCCATCGTGAGACAACACCACGCCACCCCGTTCTCTGAGGTGACGCCAATCGACCCGATTCAGTGGCGAGGGTTACGGGATGAATCCGTCATGGGGCGCACGCTCTTCGTGTTCGTGTCGGACCATGGCCATACCCCCATTGAGTGGAATAAAGCCCTGGGCGTTGACGATCTGAAGATCGTCTTTGATGAACTGAACGTCACACGCGGAAAGGCCTATCGTCTTGAAATGCCGTCCTTGATCGACGAAACCCCACTGTCGAAGGTCCGGGCCTCATTTGGACTCGTATCCAATGGAAGAATTTCCGGGGATTCGAATGTCGTAGCCACCCTGAATGGTGGCGCGCTTGGGTTCTACGTGAAGCCTTCAGCAGGGCAGTGGAAGGATAATCCCGACTATCAGGGTGACATCGTGCCGATGTTGGAACATCTGTTGCTCACGCTCCACAAGAATGAGCAAGGGCCGGAGGCGGTTCTGTATAAACATGGGAGTGGCTACGTCTATATTCCGTATCAGTATGATGGAGCCACCGTGCACTTGCTGCCGGCGGTCGTTCTCGATCAGAGCCCGCTGAACACGGATGCCTATCCGATGGCGGTACGAAGGTTGAACGGGCTCGCCTCCCGATTACCCACGGATCCGCTCAGTGCTCCGGATATCATTCTGCTGGCCGATCGGGCGAAGCACTTGACGTATCTCAATAAGCAGGATGGGCGGGTCCTTGAGAAGCTTGACGTGACGACGCATCGACACTTTCATTCGGATCACGGGCATCTCAATGCGTCAGACTCGCTGGTGCCGATGATGTTTGTGAGAGGGGGACAAGAAGGACGCGACGCGCTCGGTGCAATTTGCGAGGCATCGCTGGTCGATATCACGCCCACCATCCTCGACATTCTCGGGCTGCTTCCATCATTTGAGGCCGCGATGCAGAACCGGCCGGATGAAGTGAAGGGGCACTCGCTCAAACCTGCCATGGACCGCATTTTGACGAAGGCGCCTCCGATGGTCAGTGGGAATGTCTGTGCTTCACCACATACTATTCGCCGACCTAGCATCGACTAGCGTATCGTATTCGACACCTCAATGTCGTCCTGCACGATTAGCACCCCCTATCGCTACTGATCTTGCGTGGAGCACAGTCAACCTTTGGCATCGCCCCTTCCAGCCATCTGAGCAAGTTTGACCAGACCGCTGCAGGTCCCTCACCTTGTCCCAAAATTGTCATGCAATCTTTCGAGGAAGGCGAGCTTGTCGCTTAGCCAATTATCAATGGTGCCCCACTTTTCGTCTCCTGCTCCCCTTTGGACTATTGGCCCGTGATAGCCTTGGAATTGCTGTTTGGCTACAAAATCAATTTCCTGAAGGACATCCCCTGCGTTTTCTGCCCATTTCGCGACCTTGAGACTCCAACCCCTCGTTAAGTCCTGCGCATGAACCTCGAAATTCTTTTCACCTCTGTACGATCGATATTCCTTCTCTATGCCGACTTTCAATGTGTAACCTTCGAGAATGATTTGTTTTAATGATCCCTTGAGTTCACTCTGTTTCCCATAGCGAATGGATCGGTTGACGTTAAGATTTGATACAGCGGTTCGGCTTTCCTTTGCGTTTCCTACATCCATGGAGGGAGTATTATCGAGTGGGCCTCGCTTATGACCGCAGGCGGAACTGAGCAAAACGAGCAAAATCAATAATGCACTGGGGTAAGAAAGAAATTCACGCCTCAGGTGGGGATAGACAATCATTTCGCGCGGGAGGATGATGGAGCGTCACCTGGGGTGAGCATACTGGATCGCTTGCCATCCTCCAAGCATTTCCTCAAAATCCTGAGTCTCATATCGAAGGAGGCGTTCGATCTTAATGCCATTCGTTCAGCGAAACAACAAAGGCAAAATAACCGGGCTGTGGACCGTGCGGCAATTGGCAGGACAAGAAGATCTGCCCGACGATGATCCAGAGGTCGTTGCGTTCAGAGAACGCCAGCCGCCTTTGCCGAAAGATTTTTTGCATCCATTGAAACGAGATGAAGTGGAGAAGCTTCTGAAGGAGTACGAGGCACTCGATGCCGAGTATAAAGCGTCGAATAGTGCTGCGCTGGCGCTTTATCGCGGCTGGAGCAAGCTGGAACTGGCACTCAGTGGACTGCTCTATGAGGTTCTACACCTCCGCAACAAAGGTAGCCTTTTAGCAAACGTGATCTATTTCAGCCCGACGAGCCTCGAAGCAAGAATTACGTTGGTGAGTAATGCAGTCCTTCAACTCATCGAAGAGGATGAACAAGGCCTTGGTGACTTGCGCCCACAGTGGACGAAGGTAATTAAGAAAATGCGACCCGAGCGTGAGACTAGGAATGCCGTGGCCCACGGATCGCCGATTTCGTTTCACGTTCGAGGGAAGAAATACGTGAGATGGACATCTCCACCGTTCGACCATTTACGTGTAGGACGCCTCATTTCTAAGGACGAGATACCTGGCGTCAGCGCCGATCAATTGGTTCGATCCGGACAACAACTGAGATACCTTATGGAATGTGTGGATGACGTTAACCGGGCTGTTGTTGCCTACCGCGATACACCCTCAACATTTCAAGAGAAGCTTGTCGTGTTACAAGAACATGTGAAATCATTGGATAGTCCGCCTTCCAACACGAAAACGAAAGCAGGACATTGACGCCAGCCTTTCCAATTCCCTCAGAAGTTCTCCTCCTGCCGTCCACGGCTTCAAGGTCCGCCCACCGGGATGCACTAAGCAATCGTAAAGCTGACTTAGCCGCGTAGCATCTCTGCCAGTGCTTGCACCGTCAACGGCCCATTCCCTCAGCCCGATTATTGACAGCACATATGCGCGCCGCGTCCGACCGCTTGCTCTTTCATCTTTCGCTCCTGAGCAATATTGAACAGAATCGACCGATCATGGTTGTGTAAGCTTCCCCCCGTGAATAGGCGCCACCGCCTTCCTGAGAAGGGTGCCCATACTTGAGACTCCT
>DATHTZ010000440.1:0-7378 GCA_035462675.1 Nitrospiraceae bacterium
AAACCAAAGCAAATCCTAGACCATGAGGCCGATCTGCTATCTCATTGTAAAATCACGAGGAACAAAGACTGTCGGAAAGCACTGTGTGTGCAACCCTACAAAGACGGTTCAATTCTGAACCAGCACACGGACGGAACAGAGGCCAAGGCGCTGGCTGTGTCATGAAGACTATGTCCTTATTAGCTAGCGCGACTACTTTCTCTCTAATGCCAACTCTAGGCATCAAGACCGATCAGCCAATGAGTCTCACCCTGAATAATAGAAAGAATGCCCGCCGGCAAGGAATCAGACGACACGGCTCATCGACGCGTAATCAGGACACCGAGAAATGAGCTCGATCGTCGATAGTGGACGCCATGAATTGCCACTTTATGCAATCGCCTGCTGACCGGCCCGCTGTTGGGCAAACGCCTCGCTTATACATTCTTGCCAAGTCCTAATACGTGTCTGCTCAGAACTAACCAAAGAAACTTCGGAGCAGACACACAGTTTCGCTGCCACATACGGCGAGGTTCCAATAGGAAGCGATAGGCCCATTCGAGGCCAATATGGCAAACCCATTGTGGCGCTCTTGCATAGGTGCCGGCATAGAAATCAAACACCGCACCGATCGACCCGATCACCGGTACGGTAAGGTTATGTCGATTTTCTTCCACCCACTTCTCCTGCTTGGGGGCAGTCATGCCAACCCAGAGCACATCCGGTTTGGCCTCATTGATGACTTGCACTATCCAACGATTCTCCTCATCGCTCCACGAGCCGAATGGTGGAGAAAGCATGCCGCATAGTATTAGGGAGGGAAAATCGACTACAAAGCGTTTGGCAATAAGATTAAGGACTCGCTGCGATGATCCAAAAAAGAAGACGCGCCCGCCACCTCGTTGCTGGAGAGAGTTCAACAGGCCCTGGAAGTAATCGGTTCCCGTAATCCGAGGACCGATCTGGATGCCGGCCAATTTTGCCATCACCGTTACCCCTACTCCATCGGCAACAACCAGGTTAGCCTGCGTCAGAGCAGACTGAAAACCATGGTCATGTTGTGCAACGACCAACGAATGAGGATTGGCACAGGCAAACACTCTTTGCGAGATACCTCGATTGATCGCCTCAAGAGCTTCTTCAGTGACTTCAACAAGGGACTTTCGGTCAATTGGAATGTCAAGAATAATGCCAGCATCACGAGCGTCCATGGTTACGTCCTTTTCCGCGCACAGCATTCTGTTCGTGCAGCATTTCCCGTGCAAGACGAGGCAAAGACCTCAATCATGTTTTCAATATGGAGCTTTTTTGTATAAAGAGATTCATATCGTTGACGGGCACGCCTTCCCATCGCCTCCATATTATCTGGATGATCCAGGAGCCATAGAATACGATCTGCCAACCGGTGCGGGTCATTGATAGGAACTTCAACTCCGGTTTCTCCATTTATGACTGTGTTACGTAAGCAGCCACGATCAGTAAATATGACCGGCAACCCAGCTGCCATTGCTTCGATAACGACGAGCGGCTGGCCCTCTTGTTGAATTCCAGGAAATGCGAATATATCCGAAGACTCGAATAAAGCTCGTTTCCGATCCCCTTCCACTTGTCCAGTGAATTTAATGTATTGCCCAATACCTTGTTGTAGAATGAATTGGTCGGCCCATTGTTTATCTTCTGAATGTGACCAGGGACCAGCGAACACGAACTCAAGGTCCTTCCGATGAGTAACGACAGACGGAATAGCTTCGATCAGAACCAAGGCCCCTTTGAGATGGCTTAATGTGCTCAAATGAAGAATACGGTATGGGGAGCTGCTGCGAACCATTCTTTTAGAAGAACCAGAATCCTTCCATTCGATGCCATTCGGTACAACCGCAATACGGCGTGTATCCACAAGTCCGTCAAATTGGCTCTTCAATGAGTCTCCGAGGACAATAATACGCGTGACTCGACTCAATACTGCTCGGACGTACGCCCTCATAAACCAGGAGCGTCCTAGAAACCAATCGCGAATGTTTGCTCCATGAAGGTGAAGCACAATATGGCTTCCCCTCAAGGAGGCCGGCCAAATCAAAAAGCTGTCGCGTAGAAATCCTATCGTCGATTGGGACAGCACCAGATAGGTCAAAGTTGGGCAATCACGAAATAGCATACTGACAAGCCTCAGCCATTGTCGAAGAAAGAGGGCAACATCTTGCAAATCCGGCTTGTTGACGTGCTGAATCCCTCGTCGATCTGCAAGATCCAAGTGGCAGACTCGAAACTGCTCCACTATGCACGACTGCAGCAATGTTTGAATCGCAACGGACACACCATGAAATGGTGGTGGCGTTGGGCCGATTAAAAGAATCGAAAACTTTGCGATCATAGACTCAAAATCGAGGTGAGACGAAGATGAGTACCACATCTCATGTTGAAATTGTTCATGGTTCCCCCTTCCCATTTTGTCTCTTGCAAAATACCGTCATCTGATGCCTCGGACCTCAATCTTCCCTTCACCAAAGGGTTTTCTAAATCGTAGAAATATCGATTGAAATACAAGGCGGTCTTGTTGATTGATTCCAAGAAGAAGAAGCCCTAATAAGTACAGCATACCTAACGCAAGTCCAAGCACTGGACTGGGAAGCGATACGGCTGACATGTGGAGCATGAAGATGATCCCAGCCGCTACAATGGCAGCGGTAATCGGCTTCATTAGATCCCACGTGTACGGCTGCACCTGGTACAGCCGCCACACCTGAATCACTCGAATGACATTAGTCAATATGAAGGTAGTTGATGCTGCAATGGCCGCCCCGGTTATCCCCCAGAAGGGAATTACCGTGGCAGTCGCTACGAGTAAAATAACCCCCATGACGACTGTGTTCGTCATGACAAGCCGGGATTGACCGGACATGAGAAGAATAGTATTGGCAGACCCGGTCGCAGTATTAAACACTTGGCCGAACGCCAAGACCATCAAGGCTGCACTACCACGGGTAAATTCTAATCCGAAGACCCTAAGAATTTCGCTTGGAAATAGTATAAGACAACAAAATAATGGCAACGCAGCCATGATCGAAAGACGTGAAACAGCTTGAAAGCTTTCTCTCATCCTTCCCCTGTCTTGCTTGCTCCAAGCACGACTCATGATTGGGCCCAAGCTCGTATCAAACGCACCTACTATGAGTGCCATGGTGGCCGCCGTTTGAAAGGCGGCAAGGTAAATACCTACTTCTTGTGCATTCACCCAATACCCCAAGATGAGAATGTCGGAGCGTGGCGCCACGACCCCAACCATCTTCGAGATAACGAGCGGAA
This sequence comes from Nitrospiraceae bacterium, assembly GCA_035462675.1. Classification (GTDB taxonomy): domain Bacteria; phylum Nitrospirota; class Nitrospiria; order Nitrospirales; family Nitrospiraceae; genus Palsa-1315. The sequence continues at coordinate 3,283 of DATHTZ010000440.1, forward strand.
AGCAAAAGGAGAGTAACGTTCTTGCCTCCTGCAAGTTCCAAACTAAGCGGCAGCCTGATCCGCGAAAAGCAACTCGATATGCAGCGAGGAGAGAAAGGACAGCACTGACGGCAAATACTAGAACAATAGAAATGAGCACCCCAAGGAGCTGGAATCCAGCCCAGAGCATTACGCCTGCGAAAAAAAACTTGGCTATCGGTTCCCAAACATACTTGATAACAACTGTATGGCGGACAATCTGGTAGGCCTGTAATGTGGAGATGAGGACAATGGTAAGCGTGGCAAGTGGAATTGCCGCAGAAAAACACAAGAGGCTCTGAATCAAATCGGGTTTGTCGTAGAGCGTCACAGCAATCGGATGTGCGAGCACCGCCAGGCCGATCGCAGCGAGAAGCCCGGAACCAAATGCGATAGAGGAGGCGGCAATGAGCGATTCTCTTGCCTTGCCATGCTGTCCTTCCACCAGGTGATGAGATACAAACTTGATGACGCCAATGTCCATCCCAAACACGACTGTGAGCGTAACCATGTTAAAGATGGTTAATGCGAGCGCATAGATGCCGAATTCTTCTGCGCCGAGTGTCCGAGCAAGGAAGATCCCAAACGCATAGTTAAGTCCGTTACCGAAGGCCGACGCGAGGAGTACAGCACTTCCACTCAGTGCAATAGTTTCGTTATCATCTTTGGACGTAAGATTCTTAGAGGGAGAAACCTGAGAGGACGTGCCTGCCGCGCCTATCATAATATGATTGGGTTTCTGTCAGGCTTAAGATCTGCCGATTCAATTTTAGAGATTAGCGCTTGTTGCATTGCAGTAGCTTCGTGGAAATAATATTCTTCTGTGTCCTTGGCCCTTGTGCATTTGGCATCGTGTAGAGTCCAACAACCAAGACAACGATTCCGATCATCTGCCATGAGTAATACGCGGCACCTGCGGTTGTCATTTCAGATACTATTAGGACCGTGCCTATTAGGAATGCGTCAATCGATACAAGTTGGTGGGGCAGTTCTTTATCCGAGAAGCGTGAAAATAGCTTGACTAGGCGCATAGTAATTAAAGCGAATAAAATGAGGACGGGGATAAGGCCAAGGATTCCGGTTGTCACTGCCAGCTCAACAAACATATTATGAAAATGGCCACCAGCCTCAATCCGCTTTGGGTAGGTTGCATAGCCGGACCCAAGAATAGGAGACTGCTCGAATGCTCTCAAAGCCGCAGTCCAGATTGAAACCCGCCCATCCAAGGACATGATGTTTGCCTCGTTTTGGCCACGGGTGAACGTATTAGTGATGCTGTCACTAAACTCTGGACTGACAAAAAGAAGGCCAACAACCAGAATAGTAAGCAGAAGTCCTGAAATGCTCGTGAGCAAACGTCGGCCTGGCGTTTGAAAATAGAAAACGATTAAGAAAAAGGCTCCCAAAATAAACACAATGAACCCTGTCCGCGACCGAGCCGAGTAGCAAAGCGCCAGCAATGCTCCAAACAGTGCAAGATAACGAATTTTCAAAAAACACATAAACCGAGACAGTGCTGACAGACTTAATAGTGCCGCAACAACGCCGATGGAGTTCGCTCCCATCATAAACGTAGATGTAGTAGCTAGTCGTTGAACACCACTGTCATCGTTCATCCACGCGTGTTGCGGATCGATAACCATTGCCACCACGACCCCCAGAAGCATGAGAGCACTCATGGCATAGAACGAAACAAAGAGTCTGATAGGTGATTCTTCTTTGCTCGACTCAGCTAGCACGAGAACTCCCCACAGGAGAACACCACAGGTTTCTATACTTCTCCAGAGCGAGTACATGAGCGAATTCGAAACCATGAATGCTGATGCGACGACAACGACTACAAACAATGTGAGCGGCCAAAGCGGAAGAGCGAATAAACCTTTAAGCGTATCTGGCTTCCTGACGAAGCAGTAGAGACAGTAGGCCCACAGAGCATAAACTCCTAAGATTTGTGGGTCAGAAAATGAAGACTGAATAGTTATCGAACTGACGTCTCTCACTTGAGGAAAAAAAGAACGCCCGAGGATGGGGAGAAACACGATGAAAGGCAGGAGCCTACCTTGTAGTAGTGTCTGCTCACGCATAAAGACCGCTGCTTCTAATTATCCTTCAATGCGAAACATGATAATAGAAAACCAAGGCAATCTTTTGTGGTTACTTAATCGACAAATTTTGAGGAACTGGGGGAGGAATATCATGATTCTGAAATGGCCCATTTTTTAACGCAAGTATCTGTTCATCCGTTAGGTACTTATAAAAGTAAACAGCAATTCCGGTGCCCGGCCAACGTTTGAAGACCGTTGAAATGGTGTCGACCAGCCATTTCCCATCGCGAGCGAAGGGCTTTTGCCCAAACCTCTGTTCGTCGGGATTCGACATGTTTGAGATAAGGAGGCTTTGCCTGTTGGGGTTGTTGAGTTCGCGCCTCGTGGCATCCATGGATTCGATGTTAATACGTCGAAAATAATCCATCCTGAAAATTACATCTAATAGTCCGTCGTTAACCCAATGGATACTGCTCTGCCCTTGGTTAAGTGGAGCGTGCCCCACGAACACATCAGCGCTGATCAAAACATGGGGTTTTTTCTTTTTGACTGTTTCGGAGATCTTTCTTACGAGGGAAGTGACCGCCGTCTCTTGATACTCAATCATAGATGCTACCGTTCCTGGCAGTACTTTGAATTGCAATGAGTCCGCTTCCAGACTTCGGTTGTACTTCTTTTTATATTCCTCTTGGCAGGTCACGCTTGAGCACACCCCTATTGCTCGAACGTAATCTAAATTGACCCCGTCGACATCGTAATCACTGACAACTTCATCTACCAACTTAGACATGAGTTCGCGGAACTGTGGGTTGTGAACATCGAAGGCCTTCTCAGGCATTCCTGGCAGCGCGAACTCCGGAAAGATATTGCTCTGTCGTAAGGTCAGGGTGAACCAGGGATGCACCTCAATTCCCAACTTATGGGCTTCTTGGATTAAATATCGTAGAGGATCAAAGTCTATCTTTGGACGGTCAGCAAGCTTGGTATCCCAAGGGGCATATTTCGAAGGCCAGGCTGTTCCACGCCCTTGCCAAACAGTCGGCATGTAGACGTTAAAACCTGCCTTTTTGATCCGAGTCAACGCGTGATCCACGTACTCTTTATTGGTCCAGTGGGGAATATCTCCGTCTAAAATAGCCCGTTTTCCGGCAAATGGTGACAGTGGTTGTTGTGGGGTCTCTTGGCAAAAGGCCAAGTCGAGGCTAAGACATAGGAAAACAATAGGTATGCCCAAGCTTCGAATTATGATCACGCCCTTCCTCTTAGAGAACATTCATTGCTCCGATTTAGAATTGTGAAAGCGCTGCGATTCCGTCAACAAATCTATGTACAGAATGAGGCAATTGTAGTTCATCGCCTTGAGCCATAGCCGATCGCTTCATCGCTTCAAGTCTGTGAGGAGAAGCTAAGAGCATCACAATGGCTTCAGCGTATTCAGAAACATCGAGTTTGGTAACGACTCCATTGTTGCCTGAAAGATAGTCGAGTTCAGGCCCATGGCCGGGGGAATCGGTGGTGATAAGAGGAAGTCCGAAGGCAAATCCGTGAACGATGGCAAGTCCGACCAGGACAGGCAATACCATCAAATCCGCCAGTGAAAAGTATGCCGCTGTTTCCTCGGGCTCTACAAGCTTCCCCAAAAAATGCACATCACGCAGATTGAGTTGCACTGCTAACTGTTCCAGCTTTCTTCGCTCTTCCCCATCCCCAATAATCAGCAACGACACTTTGGGATCTATAATTTTCACCAGCGCAAACGCTCTCAAGAGAAAGTCCACTTGTTTCGCGGCATACAAACGGCCTGAGAATAACAGGATCCGCTTTCCTTTTAGCCCCAACTTGCCCCTCAGTTCGATCAACTGCTGTTCCGTGATGTCCGCTCCCGCTTTTCGCAGTCCTCCTACATCGATCGTGTTGTCATAAGGAATCACGCGGCCTTTAGGGAGCCCCTGTTTCCGCCAATAGTCCGCGCCCGCTGCAGTATAGGTGATCAGCCCATCTGCCCGCCTTGTCATGAAGCTTTTAATTGCCTC
>DATHTZ010000441.1:0-6276 GCA_035462675.1 Nitrospiraceae bacterium
GGGTGTCGCGTCAAGCGCAGGGACGGTGTTGTGGTCTGCAGCAAAAGAAGTGGTCAAGGGTGGCCTGGTCGTCCAGGAAGCCGTGTCTGATATGTGGTCCGGAGGGAGTACCTATTTCAGCGACTTAGTTGCCGAAGCCAAAGCTGAACAGGCTGCGGCCCCGACTGGAGAAACCCTGCCAGCCAAGGTGCGTGGGACTCACAGGGTGCGAGCGGCTCATTAACGTTTGAGGCTAGTCCGCCACGGTTTCCGCTCACATTCGCGTCAGAGCGAACCTGCTCCGGCTGGTTGAGGCACGCAAATCTCTTGCGCATGGTCCATTCGAGGGGGGTACCGTACAACCTGTCGAAAGGGCTTGCGAGCTGAGATTCGCATTTGTTGTATGACACCCCCAAACCAGATTTCAGTCGCTCCTTCACACCGAGAACTCACCCATATCGTCTGCGTCGGTCCCCCCATTCGATGGATAGAGGGCGCACAGTTATTATATTATAGATACGTCATTTGCAAGTATTGCGTACGGGCATATAGGATTAGAAAACTCCGCCGCTGTTGTTCGATCACGTTGCTAGCTAAGGAGGTCAACTGTGGAGCGCATCGTATCAGGGATCGGATCCATTTTCCGTCCCATTGCCAAAGAACTGATCAAGGGTGGAATCGTTCTAGCTGACACCGTCTCTGAGTTTACATCTGAGACAGGCGAGAAGTTCAAGGATCTTCTCGCCGAGGCAAAGTCCGAATTGGAGACGTCGAAGACCCAGACACAGGAAACGGATAAGACTGAGGGCAAGGACGGAAATTAAAGACGGAATGCTTGGACGCCGACAGGCGAAGGAAAGAGTTAGGAGTGATCAGGGTCGTGCACGCGTATGCCAGCCGGCACCGGTACTGGTCGGGCAGCGCGGGTGGGATTCGCAATCTGATCCATGAAGGCAAGTACTGACATTTTTTCTTGAGGAGGGTTTTCATGGCTGGGGAAAAGACAAAGACTGGAAAGCGCGCCAGGACTAGGGTGGTTCTAAAGCGAGATCATTCAGGTGTTGAGGATGTCCAGAAGAAACCTGATACTCCCCTTAAGATGAAGGACATGACTCTCGGTCAGGCCACCGGCAGCCTTGTGGATGACGTTGATGCGACGAGGGCAACTTCCACGTCTTCGGATCGCATTGCATCAGGGATCGGGTCCATTTTTCGTCCCATTGCCAAAGAATTGATCAAGGGTGGAATCGTTCTAGCTGGCACCGTCTCTGAGTTTACATCTGAGACGGGCGAGAAGTTCAAGGATCTTCTCGCCGAGGCCAAGTCCGAGGTGGAGAAGCCTCAGAACCAAGGACAGGAGACGAAAAAAACTGCGGGCAAGGACGGTCATTAAGAATCGGGCGGATGGACCGTCTACGGTTGAGTGAAAGAGTCACTGAGCGATCAAGATCGTCTTCTCATATACAGCTGATACTCGATTATCAGCAATGCGGAATTTACGTTGTGATTGACGAAGGTAGCGGCCGGCCGCTTTCGTGGGAGGGATTGTTCGAAACATGGAAGGGGTAGCAGTAATACGTCGCAAGAAGGTTGTAAAGCGAGCCCCATCAGGTCGTAAGGACATTAGGGAGAAACTCGATCCCTCCTCTAAGATAAACGGCAAGGTAAACGGGAAGCATCTCGCGTCTAATGGCCACAGCCGTGCGGTTCACGTTGATGAGACGAAAGTAATTCCATCCTCTGTTCCCATTTCAAAAACCTCAGCCTTGTGGATCCCACTCAATGGAAGCGAGAGAGACGCACTGTCGACACTGATTCCTCGCCAGGTACCGCACCAGGGAAATGGGGCTCAACCTGCTGCATCGGCTGCGACTGCTGAACCCGTAACGGCGCCTGCGAAATTGACCGATACGCTGGCTGACACCAGTGTGGTTCATGCGATCCGCGGACGTGTCAGATTGCGGGTGCCGGCGCTCAAGACCTCGCCTGGCCTGGCCGAGCCGCTGCAGCGGCTTGTCAGGGACCAGCCCGGGGTGACCGACGTCACGGTGAACGACTGGTGTTATAGCGTGACGGTCACCTGCGATCCCTCCGCCTGGACCTCAGACAGGCTCTGTGTGTGGCTGAAACTACTCTCGGCAACAGAGGTTCTATCGTACACATCTGCGAATGAACCGGCAGCGCAGGCACAGGCCCCGACTGATGAGGCGGGAAATGAACTCTGGTATTCGAGCGCAGGAATCTGTCTTGTGCTTCTCGTCGCGCCGCTGGCCGCGCCGCTGGTGCCCCTGTTGCTTCTGGCTAGCGCCCTGCCGATGCTCAAGCGAGCCCATCACTCGTTGTCGGAAGACGGCAAACTGAACGTCGATGTGCTGGACGCCTCCGCCACCTCGTTGCTCGTTGTGCAAGGCGCCTTCCCGATGGCGATCTTCATGGTCTGGCTTATCAACGTCGCGGATTGGATTCGCGACCTCACCATGATGCAATCGAAGAAGGCGATTGAGGAAATCCTCGGCTACCAGAACATCGAGGCGTGGGTGGTGCGGGACGGACAGAAAATGCGCGTCAGCGTGGCAGAGGTTCAACTCGGCGAGACAGTGGTTGTCTATCCGGGCGAGCGTATTGCCGTGGATGGGACCGTGCTCAGCGGCAAGGCCCTGGTAGACCAGGCCGCGCTCACCGGCGAATCGATCCCGGTTGAGAAGGAGGAGGGTACCCTCGTCTACGCCGCCACGGTGGTGCGGGAAGGGAAGCTCTATATCTGCGCCGAGCGGATCGGAAACGCAACCGAGGCTGCTCAGATCCTGCGCCTGGTGGAGGCCGCGCCGGCTCGTGAAACCAAAATCCAGAATTATGCCGTCAAGTGGGCGAACGATCTCGTACCCTACAGCTTCGTGGGAGGAGCCATCGGAGCTGTGATGGGAGGCGGTCTTCAGGGCGCGGCCGCCGTCCTCGTCGTCGACTACGGAACAGGAATCAGGATTGCGGCACCCACGACTGTTTTATCCGCCATGACGAAGGCAATTCGGAACGGGATTTTGATCAAGGGAGGGCGGCATCTGGAAAGCCTCGCGGAAGTGGATGCCGTCGTCTTCGACAAAACCGGCACCTTGACCACGGGGCATCCCGACATCCTGGGTGTGGTGCCCGTCAACGGCAGCACAGCCGATGAGGTGCTCGCGCTGGCCGCCGCAGCGGAACTGAGGATGACGCATCCTGTGGCGGACGCCATCGTCCGGGCTGCAGAGGCCAGACAGCTGTCGATCCCGGAGCGGACTGCGTCGGATTACAGCCTAGGTCTCGGCGTTGAGGCGCTGATACACGATTCGGTGGTTCTGGTGGGAAGTCCCAGGTTCATGACGCTTCGGGGGCTGACCCTATTGCCGGAGACGCAGGAACACATCTCGATGATGCAGCAACAGGCGATTTCTCCACTCTGCGTGGCAAAAGACGGGCTTGTCATCGGAGTGCTCTCCATCTCCGACCCCTTGCGGCCCGAGGCGCGGGATGTCGTCCAAGCGTTGAGAGATCGGGGAATCAAACATATAGTGATGTTGACCGGCGATCACAAGGATGTCGCCAGGAGAATCGCCGCGGAGCTCGGAATCACCGAGTACCTGGCCGAAGTGTTTCCGGGAGACAAGTCAGAGGCAGTCCAGCGTCTGCAGCGCGAGGGATATAAGGTTGCCGTAGTCGGGGACGGGGTCAACGACTCTCCCATGCTGGCCTATGCCGACGTGGGCATTGCCGTCGAAGGGGGCACGGAAGCGGCCAGGGAAACGGCGCCGGTGGTGCTCCTGCATGGAGGGCTCTGGAAGGTTCCTCTCGCGATCGATATCGGCCGCGAAACGGTCGCGTTGATCCGGCAGAATTGGAACATCATTTCGATTCCCAACACGTTCGCAGCCGGTCTGGCCTGCATCGGCTTGCTCGGACCTATCGGGGCCACGCTGCTCAGCAACGGGTCGGCGATTATCGCGACGCTCAACGGCCTGCGTCCGATCATGGACCAGCAGCCGATCAAGGTCGTTTCTCCAACGCGTGAAGGCACAAAACTCCTGCCTCCACCTATGGCTGAGAAGGTCACCATCGCGGGACAACGAGGTTCTACCAATGGCCGAGGATGATCTGAGCCCATCCGATGTACCGCTTGAGGGAGTCAACAACTCCTTGTCTGCGCCCGCGCGTGTGTTCGGAGAGATTCGATCCGTACCGGTGATACTCGATGGACCCTTGGCGGCCACCCACGTCATCCATTCGATTCCTGGGCGTGTCCGGCTGCGTGTGCCGGCGCTCAAAACCGATTCGCACCTGGCCGGCGGGCTACAAGGATTACTGTCGGCGCAAGCTGGAGTCACTGAAGTCACTGTTGCGCCGGTCTGCCACAGTGTCACGGTCGTGCACGATCCCGCGCGGTGGACTTCGAAGTCGCTGTGCCTGTTCTTACAAAGTCGTAATCGTGACGAGCTCGAACAGTGTGCATCTGCCGCTTTGCCGGACGATGAAACCAGCTCGTTTGCGAAGACCTGGCTGCAACCGTGGCGATATCTGAATACAGCCGAAAGTAGCCTTGATTCCAAAGGTATGCCTCAAGCCGGGTCAGTCAAGCCAGGCTATTGGATGGTGGGATATGCCAGCATGGTCGTGGGAGTGGCGATGTTTGCTGTGCCGGGGGTTCCGGGCGTACCGTTCCTGATCCTGTCCACGTACTGCTTCTCCAAGGCCACCATCTTGAAGACACGCGATGAGCCTGAAGCCGGTGGGCAAATTTCCAAGGCAGGACAGTAGGTCTTCTCCTTGCTTTATGCGCGGTGCCTTGGTCGAGACTTTCTTCTCACTATCTTTCGCAACATATCCGTGACAGGACCTTTTCCCATTATCGGCTCAAGAAATACGGGCCGGTTCAAATTGGATTGGGCGTGAACATGCTGGCCAGTCTCATGCAAACACGGCACATCGTCATTCACATTGTTTCGCCTTGGACGCGGATATCATATCGTCGAGAGCCCGACCGGCTCTGCCGCGATCACCAATGGTGTTTCATCTCCAGGCGAACTCACACAAACGGCAATCGCGCGCCAGGGCCTGAGGCCAGGTCATGAGAGCGTTGCACCTGTTTCTGAAACATACGCACACACATGACCGCCTGTGCGCCGTCTCGGACGGCGTGTATGCGTTTGCCCTCACGCTGCTCGTGCTGGATCTCAAAGTTCCAGAGGTTCCCGGGATCACCAATCCCGAGTTGAAGACCGACTTGCTTCAGCAACTCCCCAACTTTTTCGCCTATATCATCAGTTTTTCTGTGGTCGCCTTCTTCTGGATGAATCATCACCGTGTCTTCCAGTCAGTAACCAGTTGTGATGGACGTGCATTAGTGCTCAACTTCGTGCACTTGCTCTTCATCTCGCTGACCCCTTATGCCGCCTCTCTGATCGGTCATTACGAGGGCGACCGTATTGCCACGATCGTCTTCTCCGCGAATCTTGGGCTCGCTTCCTTGTCGCTAAGTGTGCTGGGGCAGTACGTGTTGGCGAGGGAAGAATGGCGGACGGATGATACGGGTGGAACCTGGGTGAAGGTCTCGTTGTGGGTAGGCTATTCCGGTCCCGGACTTGCGTTGGTGAGCATCGTTGCCTCCCTCATGAGCAGCAATGTCGCGCTGCTCCTCTGGCTCCTTCTGCCGTTGAGAGACCTGTCCATTATACTCAGGGCATCTCCCGGCTCGTCCCTCAGCAACAAGTCCAGAGCGTCTGACTGATCCATTCCGTTATCTTCTGCCTATCAGGAGGACTGGAGGGCAGCCTCCCCAAAGAAGACAGCCATATATTGTGAATAGGCTGCGATATAAAAAAGCCACCCACGTTCACAAACGAACATGAGTGGCCATTTTGTGCCGTTCATGTGGGGTTTACAGACGCGCAACCTGTGGGATTGTCGCTGGTCTCATAGGACGGCGATCGTCAGCAGAAATGCTGTGACCTCAAGCCCAAACCCAATGATGGAGAGTATAAATCCTACGGTCTTCATTGTTGCTCCTCCTTGTGGGGCTCATAGCCTGATTTGGATCAAGCTCATCTCTGCAATGGCAATTAAGCAAATTCTGTGCCATCTTGTTTATTTAAGTGCAGTAGTTCCCAAAACGCCTGGCCTCTCGCCGACAGCGGAAGGCTCAGGAGAGGCGAATGTGCGCTGGAGGAGAATCTCGTCACCAAACCGAGACGGGACCTACCGTGCTGCGCCGACACAGTCAGTGAACGAATTCTCTGACTCCAATTTTTTACCGGCTATCGCAGGTTC